>JALYHX010000303.1 GCA_030776305.1 Myxococcota bacterium | reverse complement strand
TGGATTCGCGCTTGTGGTGACCGCTCGAACGGCCCCGCGCTGGACTCGGCTTGCCGATGCCGACGAGGGGCATTGAAGTACGGGTTATGGCGGACAGAAGGCGGGGAAGTGGCTCGCCCATGTACCGGCATCGGTGCACGCGATCGTCGGCTTGCAGCAATAGCCATAAATGCACTGCGTGCCCGGGGACGTGCAACCCCCCGAGTCGACGATCGCGTAAGGACAGCTCGGCGCGAGCGAGACGCATGTCCATCTCCTGCCGGCGTCCGGAAAGAACGCCCCGCCGCAGCGCGAGCTCTCGCAGTCGCAGAATCCCTCGGCATAGCGACACGAGCCACTGAGCGGACAGTCTCCCCCGTCCGAGCCATAGGCCATGGGGCACTTGGGATCGTTCTGCGGTCCGTCCGCCCCGGAATCGACGATAGATGCGTCGTTTCCAGCGTCGACACTCGAGCCGGAACCGGAGCTCGAGCCGGAGCCGCTGCTACCCGACCCGGAGCCTGACCCGCTCGCGGTGCCAGAGCTAGCCCCGCTACCCGCACCGGAGCCTCCAGAGCCGCCGTTCGAGCCTGATCCAGAGCTGCTGCTGGTGCCGGAGACAGAGCCGGAGCCAGAACCAGAGCTCGAAGTCGCATCGCCCACGGCCGCGTCGCGCGTGTCGGGTGCGTCGCTCCCGCAGGCCGCGCTACCGGCAGCGGCGACGATCGCAAGGGACACCGCCCAGCGGAGCAAGTGCATTCCCGGACTCTGCCCCAATGGGCATCGCGGCGCTAGCCGTGTCCTGTGATGGGGGCGTTGGTGGGAGACAGCCATCTTGAGCGGAACTCCGGATCGAACTTGCGATTGTTGCTCGCGCCGCCGTCGATGGCGACGCCTCCGTCTGCGGCTGCACTCATGGAGGTCGCCGAGCAAGAAGCCGCGCCCGGATCCCGCGCGGCGGGAATCATGAGGCGCCCGTTTTTCACCTGCGCTCGGAGCAGGACCATGACGACCCGATTGTAGCGTGGCGGCGGCCCCCCACTGTCCGCGTCGGCACGAACGCGCGATATCGCGGAACGGGTGAGCGACTCACTGCGCTAGTCGTGCAGCCACGCGCGCAACGACGCCCCCATTCGAAGCGCGAATCGCTTACCAACCCGCGGGGCACGGCTACTGCAGCGGCGTTGCGATGATCGGGAAGCGCACGATGAACGCACGGCCTCGCTTCCTGGCAATCCTCTGCGTAGCGCTGTCCGCGACGGCGTGCGCCTCCAGCGCGGTGGAGACGCCGAACAACGCCGTCGACGACAGCGGCAGCCCGAACGGCAACCCCGATGCCGGCGCAGTCGGTGCGGACGGCAAACCCGATACCGGTTCGATCGTCGCGGACGGCAGCGCGGCCCTCCACACCGATGCCGGCGCGGTCGTCGCCGACGGTAGCCCCGCTCTCGACACCGATGCCGGCACGGCGCTCGCCGACGGCAGCGTGGACGCAGCAGACTACACGCCCGCCATGCCCAAGGCGCCCAACGTTCCGTGCGTCCCCGACGAATCGGCGCCCGTTCCCGCGAACCGGTGCAGCCCGAACCCGCTGAGCACGAATCCGCCCCCGTGCGGCACGTGGGTCAAAGTCGAACCGCCCGGCATGGTGTGCGGCGACGGGAGCCAGTTCAAATTCTTCGTCAACTACTCGAACACGAGCAACAACGTCGCCGTGAACTTCGAGCCCGGCGGCGCATGCTGGGACTACCCGAGCTGCTCGGGGGCTGGGGGCATCCGCGGAGCGGCGAACCCGCACGGCATTCCCGATAACCATATGACCCAATTTCAGTTTCTGAACTTGCTCCGCCGCAATGGCGACAACCCCGTTCAGAATTACAACATGGTGTTCGTCTCGTATTGCACCGGGGACATTCACACCGGAAACACCGTGGCGACGTACACGGGGCTCGACCTTGACGGCGGCGCGGGTGACGCAGGCGACGGCGGCGTGCAACAGCTCGTCTTTCATCACGACGGGCACAAGAACACGCTCGCCGTCATCGACTGGTTGCATACGACGTTTCCAGCCATCCCGAAGCTTCTCGTCACGGGTTGCAGCGCCGGCGGCGCCGGCGCGATCATCAACTACCACTTCATCCGGCACAACTTGGGGAGCAGCGTCCAGTGCGGCTATCTGCTCGACGACTCCGGCCCCATCTTCCATTCGAACGGCCCGTCCAAACCGCTCGAGGACAAGATTCGAACGTCGTGGAATACCGACGCGATCATCGACACCCTTGCCGGACAAATTCCGACTCCCATCGCCGATTTGAAGAACGACTTCGGGCTCATCAGCGACACGATCGCCCGTGAGTACCCGCACGACCGACTCAGCGTCGTCGCGTATCGCATGGATTTCAATTACTCGCTTTATTCGTATCAGCGATTCTATCCGGGGTCGACGGAGGCCCAGATCCACGGGTTCTTTTGGCAGGATCTGCTGAGCCTCATGAAAGATTACGACGCCCAGCCGAACCTGGCTTATTACTTTCCGTACTGGCGATCGGACAACTGCAGTCACTGCGTGTCGATTCCGCCAATTGGCAACCCGCCCAGCGAGCCGCTGGACCTCGTCAAAGTGATCGGCCAGCCGTGGGCGGGCGCGGACATTCCGCAGTCCATGATCGACTTGAAGCAGTTCACGACGGATCTGATGGACGATACGAAACCGCTGAAGAGCTACGTACAAGACGTACAATCGAACGAAATGTTCACACCCGCAGTCTCGGCATCCTGCATGAAAGGCGGCTAGGCACCGTGGTGCATCCATGGTGGGACACGTTCCTCAGCGTGCGAGTACCGGGGTCCCAGCGCAGTGACCCCTGGGTGCCTCGCGCCTGCCCGCCGGAGTCGAAAGCCCCGATTCACACCGCGGGCGCTACGACCCGGGGAGCGAAAGCCGACATACGATCCTCGTTCACACTACCAGGCGGGGGGTCACGCTGCTTCACCCGGCGGGCGAGGGAGCTCTTGGCTGCGCGGTCTCGAGATCATCGGCGCACGGGCCGAGCGCATCTTGCTCGCCGTGAACGACAGCATGCCGATCGAGCACTTTGTGCTCACCCTCTTCCGAGGGAGATCGAGCGGGGCCGCGCGGCGGATTCTGCGCGTCGCGCCGCCAGAGTTCCGAATTGAATGCTGACGCTATTGTGCGAGTCTAAGGCTCATGCACGCTCCCTCATGGTTTGCTTCGTACATTGCGTTTGCCCCGGTCGCCGGCTGCGCCGTCGCGATCGATACGCCGGCGCCCAATGTCCCGGTCGCCCCACGATCGCCGCCGCGCGAGTCCGGACCGGCGTCCCCAACGCCCGTACCCCGGTAGCGCCTCCCGCCCCAACGACACCGGCACCACCCGCGACGCCGGTTCGGTCCGGAGCGCTCGCGCTCGAGGTGCGTGCTTTCGTCGACGGGACCAGCGACCTCGTCATTCATGGTCGGCAGATCCGCTGGCATTATCCATTCCTGGCCCCCATTGGTACGAATGCGATATTCGATATGTCGAATGTCGACCGATGATCGAGACTCGCTACCACGAGTTTCCCCGGTCCCTCCGAACCCCCGAGCCTACGGAAGTGGGAAGACGTTCACGGCGAGGGCCTGGGTCGTCGAGTTGTCGCCGTACCCGGAATCCCAGTACACGAACGAAAGAGGGTTTCCCGTGCCCGCGTACAGCATGAAATAGATGTGATCGTTGCGAAACGGCCCCCACCCCTTCAGGCGATGCCCGTAGCCGCCGCCGATAACCCCCGCTCCCTGGCCGACATTGAGCTCGTCGACCCCGAGCCCGAAATCGACGCCGGCCTCGCCGTCGTTGAATCCGGCGCCAGCAGCCGTCCAGTCCATGTAATCCGCGTCGCCCATCGACAGACCCCCGCCACCGCAGATTGCCGCGCCGGAGGCTTGCAGCAAGTACACCGCTGCTTTGTCCGTCGTCACGGTGCCGTGGACGATGGTCTTCGTCACGGGAACGTACACCGTTTCGAGGGCGCCTTTCCCGATCTTCGGCGCGGCCGGTGACGGCGGCATTGGACCGGGCATCGGCTGGAATGTGGCCGGGGACGGGGCCGCGAGCTCGAAGATCGAGACGGATATCCCGCTCGCGCCTTGGCCCGGCGAACCCGCCGGCGCCGCAAGCTTGAGGGTCAGCGGCGCACCCGCCCCCGTGATCCACATGTAATACGTGTGGTCTGCGCGATGCGAGCCATACCACTTCATTCGCCCCGGGCCTGAGGGAACGACGGTGTAGTGGTTCATGGGGTGAACCTCCAAGAGGCCAACGTCCACTCCCACGTCGATCCCGGCGACGATATCCATCGCGCCGTTGCCCGTGGCGTCGAAGCCGGCAAACTCTGCGTCGACGGCGGTCCCGCCGACATTCAACGTCCCCGAGGCCTTCAGCAGGTACGCCCCTCCACGCGCAAGGCTCGTTTGAAATGTCGTGACGCCGGACGGCTGCACGACCACAGACT
>JALYHX010000302.1 GCA_030776305.1 Myxococcota bacterium | reverse complement strand
TCGCTCATCCGACGATAAATACGGCTGCCTATGCAATCACGGTCAACCCCACCCGGGTTTGGGGGACCAAGGACGCAAGGGGTTGCGCGTTGAATGGGAGCAGCTCTTGCTGGAAAGATCTTACGGGCAATCTGCCGTCGTCCATCACCGCAATGGACCTTGCTGTCGACCCCGTTTCGCCGGGTGCTCTCTACCTCGCCACGACTGCTGGCGTATACAAGTCAGTGTCCAATGGAACTCGTTGGGGCCGTTGGACGACAGGTCTGCCTGCGAGGGGGTCACAAAGTGTATGGCGACTCCAGACCGTCGACAAGCGGCCCAGTGGTGGACAATTCAGCGTGTATGCGGGCATTTGGGGTGGCGGAATATGGAGTCGCAACGGCGCGGAGCACTGAGGGGGCCCCGCTTCCTCGCCCGCCGATCACCCACACTTTGCCGAGCGCTTCGCAGAGGAATAGCGAATCGCGTGGCGCGCGCGAACGGTCCGCGAGCCCAGTCGGTCGAAGATCGCACGAAATCGTTTTCGGCACGCCTGATGCGCTATTGGCGCACGCGATGTACTCTTGCCGGTACCTGTTGCGCCGGTAATCAAGATTGCCTGGTGCTCTTGCACCCAACGGCAGCTGGAAAGCTGGCGCACGACCGGCTTGTCGAGCTCGCGCTTGGCCGGATCGTCGATGTCCTCGATGCATGCAGTGACGCCGACCAACTCGGACTGCGCGCTCGAAGGAGGATGCTTCAACAATTCCGGATTTCTGCGCGCTGCCCGCAGTGGAGCCGCTTGAGACATTCCAGGCCAACAAGTGCAAACGATCACCTCGCCGACGGCGCCAACGGCACGTCGCCGTCGGATTTCGCGTTTTGGTATCTGGCGCACGTCGACCACCACGATCCGTGCACCTTCCTCCCCATGTGCGATCCGGCCATCGGAACGCTGGCGTTTGGTCCGACGATCCGCGCGGTCGGATACTAGGCGGAGTGGCATAGCCTGATACGTGGATGGGTGATTGAGATTCGTCCTTTGAGTGTCCATTCACGGACGCCGCGTGGCGCATGCAGAAAAGCGTGGTAACGAAGGCGAGGAGGATGCTTATGGGGCGGAGAGCACGGACACGGGCAGCGGCCATCGGAACGACTTGCCTCGTGCTCGCGGCGGGAGTCAGCGCCTGCGGAAGCGGAATGTCGGCATTCAGGATGGCGGCATTCGACGCGATGCGATGCAGGAGAGCGCGCTCGACGGTCAAACCGAGGCGCCGATCGGCGACCGGGACATGCCGGCGGACGGTCCCTCAAGTGACGCACATGGTTTCCTCGACGCTGACGGCTCGAGCAGCGGCGATGCCGCGGACGCCGACGGGCCAAGCAATGGTGAGGCGTTGGCCGACGCCGAGGGTGGTTCGAGCGTCGGTGAGGCTTCGACGGACGCCGCCGATGCGGGCGATAACTGCTCGGTACGGACTCTCGCCGAAATCGCCGCAGGACGGAGCTGCGCGCCGACGTGGAACGTGCCCTCGAACGTGTCCGGTTTGGACCTTTGGATCGAAGGCACCGGAGGCCAACCAGGCGCGACGGTGACCCTCTCGCGAGGAAGTCCGGTCACCGTGGGCAGCCATACGTATCGGTACGCGACCGGCGGCCTCTTTGGCAACGGCGCCTTCGTGACAGGCACCATCGATGTCGAGGTCGATGGGGTAGCAGCCCAGATCCACTTTCAGGTCGACGGGTGCCCGGGACCGCTGGGAGGAGACGCGGGCGACTCGACGACCTTTGTCGCCAACGTCAAGCGGCAGCGGGCAGGATGCGCAGGGTGCACCCCCGACACGGTGGTTCGCACGTACGCGCTCATGCAGTCGACCGAGGGAGGCGTCACCTATCGGTTCGTCGATACGGCCGCCCCTGCTGGATGCGGGTTCGGAATCGACCTGATGAAGTTCGAATTGCGCTGAGCATGTTAGCTTGCATCGCAAGCCTAAGCGTCGAAGAAAACGCGCCTACAGATGGTAGATGATCGACCGAATCCCTGCACCCGAGAACCTTGTGAGAGGCACGTCGGGTTGCACGACCGGGGCAATCACCTGCCCCGGGGTACCCGCCATGACGATCTCGGGCCATCGACGGCCGCACCGTTGGTCGTGCCCCCATCCCGTGTGGCTGAACCGCTCTCGTTGCAAGCAGCAGAGGCCCTCACCTAGGCAGCCGATGGGCCGGACGGAGCTCAGCGCAAAAGCACTCGCGATGATCCAGCCGCGGGACCCGCGATAAATTCATTGCCAGAGCGCGACGACTTCGGTTCCGTATTGCGACTAACGGCCAGTGCTGCGAAGAGCGCGTTCACGGCATCATCGACCTCTTCGGACGACGGTGTGGCGGGGCCAGCTGCCTCCAGTAGCCGGCGAGTCCCTTCAGCGATGGATCGAGTCACGAAACTATCAGAACTTCGTCGCTGCACCACCCCCATCATCCTGATTACAGCACGTGCGATGAGGTGCTGAATGTCATCGCCAATTGCTACCGTGACCCAGAGCCGAACCGAGGGCGACAGTGCGCGCAACCGCCTTGCGTTCTCCTGGCGCGCCGGCCCATCTGGAGGGGCCGCCTCCGGAAGCAAGACCATGAGTGCAAGGATGCCATCGGCGCTTTGTCGCGCCAATCGGTCGGCGAAGTCGAAAAACCACTTGGTGCGATGGACACGCGCGGGGGCGTTCCACAGCGTGAGGAGGACATCGCCCCGAATTGCAACGGCTACGCCGTCATGGGTCTCGACGCCCGGCACTTGGTCGCCGGCAACACCAATACGACTATCTTGGATTCTGACAAAACTTGGATTGCGGCCAAGAGGAACATCCTCTCGCGCGGGGGGCGGTGCAACGAGTCGCGTCGCGGACACGGGGAGGGTGGTTGGGCGGGCGCTGAGCACCGAGTGCTCGCCTGACGAAACAAATTCACCTCGCCAACGGGTCGCAAGCGTCGGCGACGCAAGTTGCAGCAGGGCCTCCCCAAACTCGTCGATAGATGCGAACCGCTGCCGCGGATCATGATGCAATGAACGCATAACGATGTCATCGAAGTCTTTCGGCAGCGACATGACATGTGCTGACGGCGCCACGATATCGGCCATCACGATGGCGTGCATCAGGTCGTACGGCGTCATGCCTTGGAACGGCCGTTGGCCCGTCGCACACTCGTAGAGCACGACGCCGAGCGAATACTGATCGGTCCACTCGGTCGCGCTCGAGCGCCCGCGCAAGAGCTCCGGGGGCATGTAGTCCGGCGTGCCAATCAGCTCACCCGATCGAGTGGTCCGCGGCGAGCCGTCGTCCCAGCGCGACACGCCGAAGTCGGCGAGTTTGGGATACACGCCGTGGTGTTGCGCCAAAAGAATATTCTCGGGCTTGATGTCGCGGTGAACGATGCCGGCCGCGTGTAGCTCGGCCACCGCCGAGAGGATCGGCAAAATGATCTCTAGCGTGCTTTCAAGCGGCAGCTTCGTATTGCCACTGAGAAGCCTAGCCAGACTCCCACCCTCGAGCAGCTCCATGACGAGAAACGGAATACCTCTGTCCATTCCAAAGTCGAATACGTCGACGATATGCGGGTGGCGCACCTGGGTCGCCGCCCGCGCTTCGCGAAGGCAGCGATCCATGGCCCGGTCGCATGTCACGCCGTCCCATGCGCGTGCGTGGAGAATCTTGATGGCAACCCGCCGTCCGAGGGGGCGATGGACGGCTTCATAAACGGTCCCCGAAGCGCCACGGGCGATGGGTCCGACAAGCTGGTAGTGACCGAGCGCGGAACCCGCTTGAAGTTGCAACGCCTCGGCAGGAGTCCGCGTAATCATGCGCGAATGACGACGAAAACGTCGGTACCCGAGAGCATCCAACACGTCAAGCGGCATGATGGCGAGAAGTATGATTGCAGATTTTGTCGATGCTCTATCTGGGCATCCCGGCGCAAATCTCGGCACATACGGCTCTGTCTCGGCCTTGGCACGCAGGTCGCGGCAACGATACCTTGGCCACCATGAGCGGGACGTTCGAGGACTCCACGGCGCCGCGGGTCGGAGACGACGTCACGCATGCGCCGTGTCTTGTCGTGTTGCTCGAATGCGATCGCCCTCTCGCGGGCGGCGCACGCTATTCGCTCGAGAACATCGACCGCGTAACGCTCGGGCGGAGCGACGCCCGGAGTGACACGCGGCAATGCGAACGCGAGGTGAAGACACTGAACGTGAGATTGCCGGGGCGATCGCTTTCCGTCGACCATGCGCGCCTGGTACGAGTCGGAACGAGCTGGGCGATAGAAGACATGCGCAGCACGAACGGGACCTTCGTGAATGGAGAACGTGTGGCTCGCGCGGTCCTGCGAGACCACGACCTTTGTGAAATCGGCCACACACTCCTGCGCGTCAACCAACGGGTGCCTGCACCGTCCAACGCGCCGTTGGATGTCGACGTCCAAAACGAGGATGCGCGCGCACCCCTGACTCTCGATCCGGTACTGGCCGCCGATCTGGATGCGCTCGCGACGGTCGCTCTTCACGACGTACCGATCCTCGTACTGGG
>JALYHX010000301.1 GCA_030776305.1 Myxococcota bacterium | reverse complement strand
CGCCGATTTCAAGGTTCTCGCCGCGACGCTCGAAGACCAACTTTGCGGCGACTATGCGGTCGGTGAAACGTTCACGCTCGCGGATCTCACGCTCGCCTACACACTCAAGTGGTCCCGCATTGAACGGATCATCGGCGCCGACCTCCTCGCGACGTTTCCTCGGCTGATTGAGTACGCACGTCTTCACACATCGCGCCCCTCCTTTCCGAAGGAGCTCTACTCCTAGGAGCCCGAGCGCTGAGTAAGGCTTCGCGCCCCGGGTGGTCGGGGGCAGACGCACCTGTTCGAGGAGCTAACCATGGAACGACCGAGAATCGTCAAGAACGCTGAGTGGATTGCCGCCCGGAAAGCACTGCTCGCGAAGGAGAAGGCAGCGACGCGCCAGAGAGACGCTCTCGCCGCGGACCTCCGGGCACTTCCCATGGTCAAGGTCGAGAAGGACTACGAGCTCGAGGGGCCGGCGGGCCGATCGAAGCTCCTCGATCTTTTCGGCGCCCACGAGCAGCTCGTCGTCTACCACTTCATGTTCGACCCAAGCTGGGAAGAGGGGTGCAAGAGCTGTTCGCACTTCATGGACAACATTGCCGGGACCGTCGCGCATCTCGGAGCGCGGGACACCGCGTTCGCCGTCGTCTCTCGCGGCCCTCTCGCCAAGCTCGAAGCTTTCAAGAAGCGAATGGGGTGGACGTTCCCTTGGTACTCGTCGGCAGGGACGACCTTCAACTACGACTTCCACGTCACGCTCGATGAGGAAAAGGGCGCGTTCGAGTACAACTTCTCCGACGCCGAACAGCTCCTCGCAGCGCGCAAGATTTGGTACCGCAAGGGCGAGATGCCAGGGCTCAGCATCTTTCTGCGCCACGGAGCGGAGGTATTTCACACATACTCCGCGTATCAGCGCGGCCTCGACATCTTCCTGAACACCTACAACCTCCTGGACGTCACCCCGCTCGGGCGACACGATGGCGACGGGCCGCCGCAAGGGTGGATTCGCCACCACGACAGGTACGGAGCGTAGGGGGACCATGTCGACGAAATCCATTCCAGCCGACTTCCCGTTCGCCTCCCACTTCGTAACGGTACACGGCGCGAAGATGCACTACGTGGATGAAGGCGAGGGCGCCCCGATCGTCTTCCTGCACGGGAACCCAACGTCCTCCTACGTCTGGCGCAACGTCATCCCGCACCTTCGCGGCGTCGGTCGCTGCATCGCTCCGGACCTCATCGGGATGGGGCGGTCTGACAAGCCGGCGATCGGCTATCGCTTCGTCGATCACGCGCGCTACCTTGCCGGCTTCATCAGCGCGCTCGCCCTGCATCGGATCGTGTTCGTGGTCCACGACTGGGGCTCCGCTCTCGGCTTCGACTGGGCGATGCGACACGAACAGGAGGTCCGTGGCGTCGCGTTCATGGAGGCCGTGCTTACGCCTCTCGAGAGCTGGGATCTGTTCCCCGAAGGGGCGCGCGATCTGTTTCGCCACTTCCGCACGCCAGGCGTCGGCGAAAAGCTGATCATGGACGACAACGTCTTCATCGAGCAGGTCCTGCCCTTCGGCGTGGTACGTGGTTTGGGTGACGCGGAAATGGCGCACTACCGGACTCCGTTCTCCGACCGAGAATCCAGAAAGCCGCTCTGGGTCTGGCCCAACGAGATTCCGATCGAGGGGCACCCGCCCGACGTCGCCGAGATCGTCACGCGCTACCGGGACGCGCTGTGCCGATCGCACGTGCCTAAGCTTCTCTTTGCCGCGGAACCGGGAGCGATCACTCCCGCTCCGATGGTCGAGTGGTGCAAAGCCCGTCTACCCGCGCTCGAGGTTGTCAATCTGGGTGCTGGCCGTCACTTCCTGCAAGAGGACCATCCGCACGAGATTGGCGCCAAGCTCGCGGACTGGATCGGTCGGCTTCCGCAGCCCGAGGAGACGTAGATGCAATACATCGTGCTGATCTATGGAGACGAGGAGAAGTGGTCGAAGGTGACGCCCGAGCAGATGGCGAAGGTCATGGACGAGTACCGCGAGTTCACGCAGGGCATCGTAAAGAGCGGGCACTTCCGCGCGGGCGCGCGGCTTCAGTCAACGTCGAGCGCTACAACCCTGCGAGAGAGGAGTGGGAGGCGTTTGATGACCGACGGTCCGTTCGCCGAGGCGAAGGAGTATCTCGGCGGCTACTACCTGCTCGAGTGCGAACACCTCGACGAAGCAATCGAGATCGCTGGGCGGATTCCCGGTCTGCGATTCGGTGACGCCCTCGAGATACGGCCCGTCATGCCCCAGGCAGAGGCGCCGAGAAAGGCGCCGTGAACGTTGGTGAGGTCCACCGGAAGGACCACGGGCCGATGCTCGCGACCCTCATCCGACTCGTCGGCGACTTCGACCTCGCAGAGGACTCCTTGCAGGACGCCTACGAAGCCGCGGTGGAAAAGTGGCCGACGGAGGGCAGGCCCAGAGATCCCGTTCGATGGCTCATCTCGACGGCCCGCTACAAGGCGATCGATCGGCTCCGGCACGACGCGCTCGCCGACCACGACCAAGAGCGGCTGGAGCTGCTTGCCGCTAGCGAGGAGGAGGGTCCGGTGCCACTCGACACGTTGCGCCTCATCTTCACCTGCTGCCACCCGGCCCTCGCACCGGATGTGCAGGTCGCCCTCACCTTGAAGACCATCTGCGGGCTCACGACAGACGAAATAGCAAAGGCGTTCCTCACACCTCCGGCAACGCTCGCGCAACGACTGGTCCGAGCGAAGGCAAAGATCAAAGACGCTCGCATCCCCTACGAGGTCCCCGACGCGAGCAACCTGATTGAGCGCCTCGAGCCGGTGCTCGCCACGATCTACCTCGTTTTCAACGAAGGTTATTCCGCGAGCTTCGGCGGAGAGATCGTCCGCACGGACCTGTGCGCGGAGGCCATCCACCTGGGAAGGCTCCTGGTCGAGTTGCTTCCGAGGGAGCTCGAGGGGAACGGGCTGCTCGCGCTCATGCTCTTTCACGACGCCCGTCGTCCGACGCGCACCGACGCGAACGGTGATCTGGTGCTGCTCGAGAACCAAGATCGCTCGCGCTGGAATCGCGTTCAGATCGAGGAGGCCGCGCGGCTGGTCGCCGAAGCGCTGCGCAGAAGACCCGTGGGTCGATACGCAGTCGAAGCCGCGATCGCAGGACTCCACGCACAAGCGCTGACGGCAGCAGCGACCGATTGGCGTCAGATCGCCGCGCTATACGGGGTGCTGCTCGGGATCCACGCCACGCCCGTTGCGGCTCTGAACCGGGCGATCGCGATCGCCATGGCGGACGGCCTGGAGCGCGGGCTCGACCTCCTCGATACGATCAACATACCGGGATATCACCTGCTCCCCGCCGCGCGCGCGGACCTGCTTCGACGGCTCGGTCGGTTCTCGGAGGCCGCGAGGGCCTACCGCGAGGCCCTCACCTTGGTCACCAACGACGCGGAAAGGCGGTTTCTCGAGCGACGGCTCGCGCAAGTGGAGGCGAACTGAAGGCGCCTCTTGCGCATTCCCGGGTCAAGCACGCCTCGGCGCCAAGAGCTTTCCATCACCTTGGCAAGCGTCCCGCTACTGCGAGCTCGAAGAAATCGTAGGCGAGCGTGACCTGCTCGATCACGTTCTCGTCGCTCTCGTTGT
>JALYHX010000300.1 GCA_030776305.1 Myxococcota bacterium | reverse complement strand
CTCATCGCCCTCGGATATCAAACGGCATCCTCTGCGGCGCTGATCGATCTCACCCACCGGCAGAGGATTCCGGACATCAGCGCTTCGCTCAACTATGCGTGGGGCGGGTACGGCGGGTGGTCGACGAACGGTCCGCTTCAGGCCCCGACGATCTCGGTCGGGCTCAGCGCCCCTCTACCGGTCTTCTATCAGCTCCAAGGCGAGCTCCGGCAGGCCGAAGCGCAATACGACACGAACGCGCTCCAACGAGCAAAGACGACCGCGCAGGTCGTGAACGACGTGGCGACTGGTTTTGCGGGCTACGTGGGCGCCCGAAAGCTCGTGCAGCGCATGGAGAGCGGGGGGCTACTGAAGAGCGCGAGAACCGCCCGGGATATCACGCGTCTTCAATACGAAAAGGGAGCCGCGAGTCTGACCGACTTTCTGGACGCGCAACGAACCTACATCGCGACGAATGTCGAGTACTTGGGAGATCTCGCAAACTACTGGAGCGCCGTTTTTCAACTCGAGCAAGCGGTCGGGATGGAGCTTCGCTGATGAATTGCAGGCCGCTGTCCACGGGTCTCGGGGTGCTCGTCATGGCTCTTGCGTTGACCCAGACTTGCTGCCGTCAGTCGAAAGCGGCTTCAGAGGCGGTCCCCCCGCAGCCGGCCCCCGGTGAAGTGTGGTTGACCCCCGCTCAGGTGAGGGAGGCCAAGGTCGATGTCGAGCCGCTCGGTGAACAGGTCGTCGACGATACGATCCTCACGAGCGGCACGATAACGCTCGACGACGAGCGTACCGGACATGTCTTCTCGCCAGTCACCGGTCGCGTGACCAAAATACTCGCGCAGCTGGGGCAACGGGTGAAGAAGGGCGATCGATTGGCGATCATCGAGTCGCCGGACATCGGCAGCGCTGTCAGCGACGCCCACAAGGCGGAGGCGGGTCTCATCGCGGCCGAACATGACTTCCGACGCAAGAAGGATCTCTACGAGCAACACGCCGCGTCGGCGGCCGACGTCGAGACGTCCGAAGACAATTCGCGCAAGGCCAAGGCCGAGCTCGAGCGTGCGAGACAAAAGCAGTATCTCCTGCGCGCCGGCAACGTGGATACGGTGACGCAAACGTACGCGCTGTCGTCACCGATCGACGGTGAGGTCCTCCTCCGCAACATCAACCCAGGCATGGAGGTGCAGGGGCAGTACAGCGGCGGCGCGACGCAAGAGCTCTTCACCATCGGCGAGATCGACAAGGTATGGTTGCTCGGCGACGTGTACGAGATCGACATGGCGCGTGTGCACTTCGGCACCTCGGCCGCGATCTCGGTCGTCGCGTATCCGGACAGGGTCTTCAAGGGGAAGGTCGACTGGGTGAGCGGCAGCCTCGACCCCAATACCCGTACGGCCAAGGTCCGTTGCACGTTCGACAATCCGGACAAGCTGCTGCGGCCGTTCATGTACTCCACGGTGTGGATCGCCGTCGACGAGAAGAAGGCACTCGCAATTCCCCGAAGTGCATTGCTCCGAATGGGAGAATACAAGGTCGTCTTTACCCAAGTCGGCGAAGCGGACGGACACATCGTCTTCGAGCGGACTCCGGTGGATGTCGATGATCGAGAGTCGAGTTCCTGGATGGAAGTCAAGCACGGGCTGGAGGCGGGGCAGAAAGTCGTCGTCAACGGCGCCGCGTTCTTGTTGCAGAGGCTCTGATTGAGGCTTCGATGATGCAGTGGAGTCTTCGGTTCGGACGTGTCGCGGAGCTTGCAGTGATGAAGAGGCACTGGTCTACGATTGCGTCCACGATTGAGTCCAGAACTGCCTCCATGATTGCGGTCGGGATGGTCGTCCTCGGGGTCGGCTCGGTGGATCTCGCTTGCAAGGGGACGCGCGTGGCCGCCGACCCGCCTGCCCCTCAGCCGCCGCCCGGCGAGGTTTGGCTCACGCCCACCCAAGTCAAGGACGCGAGAATCGAGGTGGCGACCGTCGGCGAACAGAACGTGGACGACACCATTCTCACGTCCGGGACCGTGACGCTGGACGACCAGCGCACCGGACACGTCTTCTCGCCCGTGACCGGTCGCGTGACGAAGATCGTGGCGCAGCTCGGGCAGCGCGTGAGCAAGGGAGACGCGCTGGCGGTGATCGAGTCGCCGGATATCGGCAACGCCGTCAGTGACGTCCACAAGGCCGAGGCGGACCTCATCGCCGCCGAGCACGACTTCAAGCGCAAGAAGGATCTGTACGAACAGAAGGCCGGCTCGGCGTCTGATCTCGAGACGGCACAAGACAACGACCGGCGCGCCAAGGCGGAGCTCGAGCGCGCGCGACAGAAACAACACCTTCTGCGCATCGGTAACGTGGACGCCGTCACGCAGACCTACACACTCGCGTCACCGATCGACGGCGAGATCCTTCTGCGCAACATCAATCCGGGCATCGAGGTTCAAGGCCAATACAGCGGTGGGGCGGCGCCAGAGCTCTTCACGATCGGTGAGCTCGATCAGGTTTGGGTACTCGGGAATGTCTACGAGATGGATCTTTCGCGCGTGCATGTCGGCGCGCCCGCATCGGTGACCGTCGTCGCTTACCCGGGAAAGGCTTTCCAGGGCAGGGTGGATTGGGTGAGCGGGACTCTCGACCCGAACACCCGAACGACCACGGTGCGCTCCACGTTCCAGAACCCGGAGAAGCTTCTGCGACCCATGATGTATGCAACGGTCCAGATCTCCGTGGACCAGAGGAATGCCCTCGCGATTCCCCGGAACGCCTTGCTTCGCCTCGGGGAGTACAAAATCGTATTCACGCAGGTCGGCGAGTCCGGGGGGCGCGTGCGGTTCGCGCGCGTTCCAGTCGACGTCGACGAAGGTGAGTCGAGCCCGTGGCTCGAGGTGAAGCACGGTCTCGAGGCGGGGCAAAAGATCGTAGTCAACGGCGCAATTTTGCTCTCGTCGATGCTCTAACCCCATTGCCGTTCTCGTCGACCCTCTCTGCCCGCCTACCGAATCGATGTCCGCCGCTCGTCGAGTGTACGAGGGCGAGACGTTTTTCGGCCCGACGGTGCGCTGGAAAGAATTCCACGCCGTGACAGGGTCCCTTCCCGCGTGACGAGCCTTTGCCGTCCGTCGATTCGCACCTCGAATGGGCGGTGCAACGTCAATGAGCCGCAGCAATCCGAGGGTCGACTGCGGATCATCATTCCGCTCACTGTCATGCTCATTGCGTTGCTCACCTACAGTGCCGTCAAGCCACGTTTGGGGACGATCCTAGTCATCATCAGCAGAAGTTCTCGGTCTTTCCCGCGATGCGATTCATCTCCATCTTCGGCATCGACGTCGTCGTCGCGCACACGCACCGCCAGTGGTGGGACAGGCGTCTAGGCGGGGATTCCGCCGATCCACACGCACATTGGCCGCCGACTTAGCTAGCAAATCGTGATTTGGATGACCGAATAGCCGCTGCATATTTTTGCAGATAAGGCATACTGAAACAGTCCCCTTCTCTTTGCTTATTGGAGCGGGAGGCACCGGAGGTTCCCTCGATGCGTGTGCAACGATTGGGTCAGTGGATTGGCCGGCTCGCGGCTTCGGCGGCGCTCGGCGTCGCGGTCATTTCTTGCGGCGGCGGCGGGACCAGCCTCTTCACCGCGAAGCCATCGGTAGACGGTTCGGTCGGTGGCGGAGACGATGGCGCCGGCAATCCGGCTCCCTCGGACGACGCGTCGTTGATCGTAACCGGCGATGGGGCAGCCATGGTCTGCACGCCGAAAACTTGCCAATCGCAGAGCCTCGACTGCGGCCCGAACAGCGACGGCTGCGGGGGACTCCTCGACTGCGGCACCTGTCCCGCCGGGCAGACATGCGGTGGCGGCGGGTTCAGCGTGTGCGGTGTTTCCGGCTCGATGGCCGATGGGTCGACCAACGACGCTGCGGCCATCGCATGCGTGCCTACGACGTGTCAGTCGACTGGATACACGTGCGGCAAAAACGGCGACGGGTGCGGGGGCATCCTCGACTGCGGTGCGTGCTCGCTTCCAGAGACGTGCGGAGGGGGCGGCTTCAGCAAATGCGGGTCGTTTGCTTCCCGATTCGATGCGGGCTCTTCGTGTGTTCCGACCACTTGCTCGGCTCTCGGGTACGACTGCGGACCCGGGGCGGATAGCTGCGGCGGGCTCCTGCAATGCGGCAGCTGCACGGCCCCGGAGACGTGCGGCGCCGGTGGCTTCAGCAAGTGCGGCCTCCCCGCGGGCGTCAGCCCCGACGGTGGCCGCACCGTTTCGTGCACGCCCAGCACATGCGCGGCTTTCGGCTTCACCTGCGGCCCCGCGGCCGATGGATGCGGCGGTCTTCTACAATGCGGAACGTGCGCAGCGCCACAAACGTGCGGGGCAGGCGGGTTCAGCAAGTGTGGCTTGCCGCCTGGAGTTGCGCCGGACGGCGGGTCCACCATTTCGTGTACGCCAAAGACATGCTCCGCGCTGGGATACGATTGCGGACCGGCCAGCGATGGTTGTGGCGCGCTCCTGCAATGCGGCACGTGTACGTCTCCGCAGACGTGCGGGGGCGGCGGTTTCAACAAGTGCGGCGCTCCCTCCGGCGCCAGCCCGGACGGTGCCAGCGCATGCACTCCCACAACTTGCGCTTCCCAGGGGATCACCTGTGGGCCCACGGGCGACGGGTGCGGCAACCTCCTCTCGTGCGGAACGTGCAATGCGCCGCAAAGTTGCGGCGGTGGCAGTGTTCCCGGCCAATGCGGATGTCAGGGCCTGTGCCAGCAGCTCGTGGCCTGCGACGGCGGGACGAAGGCGACGGTCACCGGGACCGTCCGTGCGGGTCTGTCCGCGTGGACGAACCGGCCGGCCGACCCCGTTCCGAACGTCCTCGTGTACGTGCCCAACACCGGCACGAGCAGTCTACAGCCTTTCGCACCGGGTGCCGCGTGCCGGCAATGCGGCGCCGATGTCTCGGGCAACCCGCTGGTGTCGACGTACAGCGACTTCGATGGGACGTTCACCCTCGCCAACGTCCCGTCGGGGAGCAGCATCCCGATCGTCATCCAGCTCGGGCGATGGCGGCGCTCTTTTACCGTCAACGTCCCCGCGTGCGCGACGACGGCGCTGGGCGATCTCAACCTGCCCCGAAACAAGACGGAAGGCGATATCCCGCTCACGGCCGTCTCCACGGGCTCGGCGGATCCCCTCGAATGCGTGCTTCTCAAGATGGGCGTCGATCAAGCGGAGTTCACTCCCGACAGCGGTAGTGGTCGGATACACGTCTATGGCGGCGGCCCCAACGGCCCGAACGGAGGCGTGCCGGGCGTGACCGCGGGCGCAGGCACGCGCACCGAGAGCGTCCTCATGGACACCGGCGGCACGTACATGAATTACGACCAAGTCCTGCTTCCGTGCTGGGGCCATGCCGCCAACAAGACCGCGGCGGAGCTTCTCAACCTGATCTCGTACGCGGACGGCGGCGGGCACTTCTTTGCCACGCACTACAGCTATTCATGGCTCGTCAACAATGGCGAGTTCAACGGTGTCGCGCACTGGCATCCAGACTACGACAACCCGGGGAACGTCAACTGGACGCAGAACGTGAGTGTCGCGGTCCCGCCGTCCCCGCCTGCGGCGATTGGCGGTGCCTTCGCCAAATGGTTGAACCTGGTCGGAGCGCTCTCGAATGCTGGGACTCCGATGCCCGCGCAACCGCAGGTTTTGATCAACAACCCGCGCCATGACGCGGACTTCGTCGTCGGACCGACGCTGGACTGGATCGATGGGACGGACCCCGATCATCGAAACGCCATGGTCGAGCACTTCACGTTCAATACTCCGGTCACCGGGAGCCAGTGCGGACACGCGATTTTCAGCGACTTCCACGTATCGCAGATCGCGGGGGGCAAGAGCAGCACCAAAGGAATGGCCTTCCCCGACGAGTGCACCAAGACATTCAACGCCCAGGAAAAGATACTCGAGTACATGCTCTTCGACCTCGCCTCGTGCGCGGGGCCGCTGACGCCGACGTGCAATCCGCTCACATGCCAGCAGCAGAACGTCACGTGCGGTCCAGCGGGGGACGGCTGCGGCGGCCAGCTCGCTTGCGGCACGTGCACGCCTCCGCTGACGTGTGGCGGCGGCGGCGTCGCGGGTCAGTGCGGCGCCCCGGACGGCGGGAGTTGCCAGCCGGAGTCCTGCCAGCAGCAAAGCCTTTCGTGCGGACAGGCCGGGGATGGCTGCGGCAACGTTCTTAACTGCGGGACGTGCACCTCGCCGGCCGCCTGCGTGGGGGGTCAATGCATCGCCCCCGATGCAGCCAGCTGCCAGCCGACATCGTGCCAGCAGCAGCAACTGATGTGCGGTCAAGCGGGCGACGGCTGCGGCAACGTGCTCAACTGCGGCGCTTGCACCGCGCCCGCGACATGTGTCGGGGGAAAATGCATCGTTCCCGACGCGGGTCCCGGATGCGTCCCTGCATCATGCAGTCAGCAGCAACTGATGTGCGGTCAGGCGGGCGACGGCTGCGGGAACGTGCTCGATTGCGGCACCTGTCCCGCGGCGAGCGCGTGCATTGCAGGAAACTGCGTTGCCTCGGACGCCGGATGTCCTGCGGCGACGTGCGCGCAACAGAATCTGTCTTGCGGCCTTGCCGGCGATGGTTGCGGCAACGTGATCGACTGTGGAGCGTGCGCCGCTCCGGCCATGTGTGTTGCAGGTCAGTGCGCGACGATCGATAGCGGCGGCTGTGTGCCGTTGACCTGTCAGCAGGAGAACATCAATTGCGGCTATAGCGGCGATGGATGCGGCAATTTGCTCGATTGCGGGACGTGCGTGGCACCGGCGACGTGCGGTGGCAACGGGGTACCGGGCCAGTGCGGGGCCATCGCGCAGTAGGCGGCGGGGAAAGGAGTCCGCCGGCCCCAAGGGGCCGCGTGCGCTATCCTTGCCCGGGTGCGCTGGTTCGCGCCCGCAATCGTCGTCCTGATCGTCCTTTTGGTTGCGTGTGGCTCGAATGACGCGCCGAACTTGCTCATCGTCCACTTCGACGCCGGCGCCGATGCGCCGGACGACGTTGCGGCCGACGGTCCCGCCGACGCCGCCGTCGACGATGCAAATCCGTACCTGGGTGGTCCGTGTGTCGACGACGGACAGTGCAATGACATGATCCGGTGCACGTACGACTCGTGCGACCAGACGGCGCACCGATGCGCCAACATCCCCGATGATTCGTTGTGCGACAACGGCGTCTACTGCGACGGCAGGGAGCGTTGCGTTCCTCGACGCGGCTGCGTGCCGGGCCCCGTCGTCAGCTGCAGCGACGGCAACGCCTGTCACATCGCGGACTGCGTCGAGGCGTCCAAGTCGTGCGCTTACGTTCCTCGCGACGTCGATCAAGACGGCGACCCCGATGGGCATTGCATGGACGGCCACGATTGCAACGATCTCGACCCCAATGTGTCGAGCCTTCGTGCAGAAGTGTGCGGCAACGGAATCGACGACAACTGCAACGGCCGCATCGACGAGATGCCGTGCGTCACGCCTCTCGGCAATACGTGCGCCACTGCGGTGGCAGTGGCCGGGCCGGGGACGTATCGTCTTTCGACCATCGGTTGCACTGGGACGTTCACGACATCGTGCAGCGTCACGACGCCCTCGGCCGCCCAGAACGTGACCGCGGCGGTGACCGTGCCCCCGGGTCCGAACGTCGACCTCGAAGTGTGGGTGTCGACCAGCAATGTCGAGGTTGCCCTCGCCCTCCAGAAGACATGTGGCCTGCCTTCGAGCGAGATCGCGTGCAGCTCGGCGAAGGGCGCCACCACCGTGCGCGCACGCGGACGCAATCTCGCGCCCGGGACGTACTACGTGGTCGTAACGACGCAGTCACCGACTCCCGTCGATCTGAAGGTCGCGTTCCTTTCGCCGACACCCGCGGCCACGAACGTCGATTGCGCGACGGCGAGACCCCTTCAACCCGGCGTGCCCACGATCGTATCGATCATCGACCCGCCCACCAGTCTGGCCAGCGCCTGCACGGTCGCCACGACGGGGCAGCTCACGTACTCCTTTGCGGTCACGCAGCCGTACGACGTCCGGGTCTACGCTTCGACGATGCAGGGAAGCGGGAGTCCGGTTGTCGGATTGCGCGATCCGACATGCAAGGGTGCGAGCGACGAGCTGACTTGTCGGTCGGGAGCCGCGGTGGCCATCTATAGGCGCAACCTCTCGCCGGGGACGTACGTCTTGACGGTCGCGGCGACGTCTCCCATCGACGCGACCATCGACGTGGAGCTGTCACCTCCTTCCGTGACACCGGCGGACCAGACCTGCTCGTCTTCGCCGGCCATCGTACCCAACACGACCGTCGCGTTCGATTTGTCCAACCACGAAGATGGTGCCAAGGCGGGCTGTTATCCCGGCGGGCCCGACGCGGCATATGACCTCACCCTTGCCGGTGCATCCGATGTCCTGCTCGTCGCGCGTACCCCGAAGACGGAGCAGGGAGCGGTCGCTCTCGATGACCCGTCATGCACCATGACGGTCGCGTGCACGACAGGCACGACGCCGATCCGAATCAACAGCCGCGACGTTGCTGCAGGTAATTATCGCGTGATCGTGACCGATCAGCTCGGATCCCAGGGAACGCTGCAGGCGCTCGTTCGCCCGGCGGTCGCTCCCACGATCATTCCCGCGGGAGGCGCAGACACTTGCTCGACCGCCGTAGATGCGTCGGCGGGCGGCTTCTTCACGGGTGACACGTCCACTGCGACGGCCGACTACAGCAATCCTTGCGACACGCCGACGTCCGCACCCGGCGGAGCCCCGGATCAAGTCTTGGCACTGAATCTCGCGCAGCCACAGCGCGTCGTCTTCGATATGGAAGGTTCGGCTTATACGACGATTCTCGACGTGCGGCAGGGCCCAAGCTGCCCCGGAGCGCCGGTCACTGGCGCCTGTTACGTGGGGTCCGAAGCTCCGCGGAGCTTCCTCGACCTCGAGCTTCAAGCCGGCCAGTAC
>JALYHX010000299.1 GCA_030776305.1 Myxococcota bacterium | reverse complement strand
CACCGGCAATGCTTCGCAGCACATTCATGCGAAAGTACGATCGGCGCGTCTCGGGCGGCGGGGCCATCTCTTCGGGCGGCCCCGGTGCAACCTCCCCATCGGCCAGCACGCGCGACTTCTTTTGCGTGGCGAGCTTCTGCACGTCCACTTTCGGCGGGTGCTGGAGAGTCTCCACCCGTCCGATCGCGCGTCCCTCGATGATGGCGTCGAACTTGCCGTCGCGAAGGGCGAGCGCCATCTCCAGATGCTGCGCCTTCATGAGTTGGCGGACGTACTGCGCGATGTCGGCCCGGTGGACTTGATCCGCGTAGATTCGTTTGTGGCTCTTGATGACCCGACCGCCGTCGGCAAAGAGGTGCGTGATGACGTGAGGCTTGTCGAGCCCGCTGTCCTCCGTCTGAATGTGAAATGGCCGGTTTTGGTATTTGACGTTGTTGTTGAAGCCGACCTGAGCGCGCACCGCGGACGGTCGTCCGATTTCACGCTCTAGCTTCCCCAACTCGTCGGCCGACCAGCGCGCGATCGCGTCGTCGAGCGCGCCCTGATCGCCCTCGACGCCCTCCATACGCTCGAAGGCGAGCCTCGCGAGGGTCGACGACGGATCGATGCGAAGTGCCTTCGCGAGCAGATTCTGCCCCTCGGGGTCGTTTGGTCCGGTCGCCGCCCACGCCGCGAGCAGTGCAACGGCGTCGTCAGGGCGGCCTTTGTCGAGCAGCCAGCTGGCAACTCGAGCCGCAGATTGTCGACCCTTCGTCGGGCCTGGCGTCATCCTCGTCATCATCATCGCGGGCCACGTGCCGGTGCAAGTATGTCTTTGCTATGACTCTCGCGCGAAGTGATCCCGCTGCGCCCCAACCCCTGCCCACCCAAGACCCGCTCGGACCTCGAGTGGGGTCGCGTGTTGTCCGCTCTGGCGGATCGTTGCGCGGGACCGCTCGGCCGCGAGCTGGCGCTGGCGCTACCATTCGCCGCAACGCGCGACCAAGCGAGGGAGTTTCTCAGTGAGGCGGCCGAAGCCGCCAGACTCATCGAGGAGGAGCGTCCGCTTCCGGTCGGCGAAGTCGACGACGTGCGCGAGGCGATCGATCGCGTGCGCATTGGCGGCGTTCTGGCGCCGTTTCAGCTCCGGGCGGTCGGGCGGATGCTCGGTGCGGCTCGAGCCCTCCGTCAGTTTCTTGCATCGCGACGGGCGCAGCTCCCGGCGCTGTTCCGCGCGTGCTCGACCGACCCGACCCTCGACGAAGTGGTCGACGAAATCGACGGCAGCTTCGATCTGGATGGAACGCTCGCCGACCGTGCCAGCCCGAGACTGGGAGAGGTCCGGGCCGAGTGGCAGGCCGCACGGCGGCGGATGATCGCCCGGATGGAGGAGCTGATGGCTCGGCACGAGGCAGTCATTCAAGACCGTTTCGTGACCGAGCGCGAGGGGCGCTGGGTGCTCCCGGTGCGCAGTGATGCGCACGAGCGATTCCTCGGGATCGTTCATGCGACGAGCGCGAGTGGAGCAACCCTATTCGTCGAGCCGCGCGCGGTGGTGCCTATGGGCAACCGACTCAAAGTGCTCGAGGCGGAGGTGAAGCGCGAAGAAGACGCCGTCTATGAGCGCCTCACCACAATGGTTGCCGATAGGCTACCGAGTGTCGACGCCGCGGCGCGCGCCCTCGCTCTTGCCGACGTGCGCGCTGCGACGAGCAGACTCGCGCGGGACGCGGCGCTCGTGTTCCCCGAGATCGTCGATGAACCCCGACTCGATTTGAAGTCTGCGCGCCACCTTCTTCTCGCACTCGACTTGCCGAGTGTCGTACCGAGCGACCTCGTGCTTCGTGCGGGCCGCGCGATTGTAGTCAGCGGTCCGAATGCCGGAGGCAAGACCGTAGCGCTCAAGACGATGGGACTGGCGGCACTCATGGCGCGCTCAGGACTCCCGATCCCGTGCGCCGACGGAAGCGTCGTCGGCCTGTTCGACATCGTACTCACGGACGTCGGTGACGATCAAAGCTTGCAAAAAAACCTGTCGACGTTCAGTGCGCACGTCTGCAATCTTGCTGCGATTCTGCAGGAGACGACGCGGGGCGCGCTGGTGCTGCTCGACGAGCTCGCGGGAGGCACCGATCCGCGCGAGGGGGAGGCGCTCGCTGCTGCGATGCTCGACAGCCTTTGCGCCCGCGGCGGCGCGGTCGCAGCGACGACCCACTACGAGGGCCTGAAGGCGCTCGCGCTCGCCGACGAACGTTTCGTCAACGCGAGCGTCGGATTCGACATCGCGGCGATGGCGCCCACGTTTCAGCTGGTCATCGGGGTTCCGGGGAGTTCGAGCGCGCTCGCGGTGGCTCGCCGGTTCGGGATGCCGGCGACGGTGATTGACCGCGCCGAGCGATTCTTGTCGCGCGAAGAACGAAGCTTCGAGGCAGTCATCGCCAAGCTCCACGACGAGCGCGCAGCGCTGGAGCTTGCTCGGTCTGCCGCCGACGAGCGTGAGCGCGAGGCCCGCACGGCGTACGTGCGTCTCGATGCCGAGCTGACGGCGGCAAAGAACAGGGAGAAACGGACGCTTTCCGGAGAAGCCAGCGAGCTGATGGATCGCCTGCGCCGAGCGCGTGACGATCTTCGCGCGGCTCAGCTGCGATTGCGGGCCAAGAAGATCGATACGAACGGACTTCGTGAGGCCCAAAGCGCGATTGAACGGGTGGCCGGTGAAATTGCCGTTGGCGGGGCGCTCGAACGGCTGGTGACCCCTGTCGACGACTCCGTCCGATCGACCGTGACCGGAGCCGAGCTGCGAAAGGGGTCACGAGTCTGGGTTGCCCGGCTTCGGGCGGAGGCGGAGGTCGTCGAAATGCTCCCAGGAGAGCAAGTCCGCGTCGCCGCCGGACCGCTCAAGCTGACGGTTTCCGTCGCCGATCTGCGCGCGGCGCCGCAGCTCGTGTCGGCGCCTCGCCCCTCGCCGCGATCGGTGCGTTCCCAACGCGTGGAGGCGCCGAGCGAGTCGCCGCTGCCGACACGCGACAGCACGTGCGACCTGAGGGGATTGCGCGTCGACGACGCGATTGCGATGGCGACGACGTTTCTCGACCGGGCGCTCAGCGAGGGGCTGCACACGGTGTTCCTCCTGCACGGCCACGGCACCGGCGCGCTTCGCGACGCCCTGAGAAAGGAGCTCGCGCAATCGAAATACGTCGCTCGCGTCGCGGGCGCCGCGGCGAACCAGGGAGGGGAGGGGGTCACCCTCGTATGGCTCGCTTGATGATATCTCTCTCCAAACCAGCATACGTTTGCTTTTAAGCAGCGCTGGCTTGAATCGCGAACCGCGAGCACAATGGCGCTCCCCGTGACCTTCGCCTCCAATCGCATCGATGTCGGGGTTCAAATCGGACCCTATCTCGTCGAGCGACGATTGGGGCAGACCGTCGCGAGCACGGTCTATGTCGTGCGTGACCAGGGCGGGGGTCGCGTCGTGCTCCGAGTGGTGAAGGCGGATGTCGTCACCAGCATTTTGCGCACGCGCCTGAAGCGCGAAGTGCGCGCCCTAGCGAGCGTCAAACACCCCGGGATCGTGCACGTCCACGGCGTTGGCGAGCACGCAGGATTGCCGTGGGTTGCCACGAGCTACGTCCACGGCACCGACCTCGCTCGCGTGCTGGATGAGCGAGGTCCCCTACCGCTCGACGTCGCGCTGCGCCACGCCGTCCAGGCTGCTGAAGCGCTCGTGGTGGCGCACGGCGCCGGAGTCGTTCACCGCGACCTCATGCCGAGGAACCTGCTGCTCACGTCCGAGGGACGCATCGTGCTCGTCGACTTCGGTTTCTCGCCGCGCAGCCCGAACGACGAATCATCGACCGGTGTCCGCAACCCCCTCGCTGGCGCGTCGGCATATGCGGCGCCTGAGCAGCTCGAGCACGGATTGGCGGACGAGCGGAGCGACGTTTGGGCGCTGGGATGCGTGCTCTACGAGATGGTCGTCGGCGTTGCGCCGTTCGGCAAAGGAGGATCGGCAACCGTATCGGCGATCCTACGCGATGAACCACCGTTTCCATCCCATGTGGCGGCAGGGGTCGTGCACATCGTCAATGCGTGCGTCAGAAAAAACTCATTCGCGCGCATCGCTACGGCGCGTGAGCTTCTCGCCATGCTGCGCGATGCGTTGGACGACTCGCGAGTGGTGCCAGCGATCGAGACCGAACGGGCATCGGTTCGTCCTTCGGTGCAGCCGGGATTTCCATCGGGGGTCATACCACCGCCGCCGCGACTCCCATCCATGTCCCTTCCGTCTGGCTCACCGCGCTCGAACTCGGCGGCGCCGACGTCGCGTCCGCCATCGAGCGACACTCGCGTGGCGGTCGCGCGTGGTCGAATCAAGGGGACCGCCGTCCGGGCTGGGATTGCCTGGTTTGCTTCGATCCATGGCGACCCGGGGCTCACGCGCGTGGTGGATTTGGCGTCTCCCGAGCTTCGGGCGATCCTCAGTCCCAAGGATCCCGTCTTCGGTCTCATCGCCTCTGGATGGTACGAAACGCAGCTCGTGGGCGAGCTCGTCGAGCTCATCGAGCGTGTTGCTGCGCCGACCGATCCCATGGCGTTCGGGGCGTCCGTCGGCGATGCAATCGCGCGCGACAATGTCAACGGTGTCCATCGAGCGCTCTTTCGCCTCGTGACGTCGCCCGTTCTCCTCGAGGCCAATGCACAGCGAGTTTGGCGCACGTACGTCGACGAAGGGACTTTGTCCGTCCGAATCCGCACTCCATCATCGTTCGACGCGCGCGTGCGAGGTTGGTCGCACCATCACCCCAGCGTTTGCCGAACATTGCGCGCGATGCTGGAGAGCGCGCTGCGCGAGGTCGGCTACGCGGCGCTCGTTCTGGCGCGCAAACAGTGCGTCGCTGTCGGCGATCCGCAATGCGTGTTCGGGGGAACCTGGGCGGGGTAGACGCGCTCCCGCGCCGCTCCCTTTGCACGATGACGGTCCCTGATCGCAAAGAGCGGATGCGTTCCGAGAGTCTTACCATCGCCGTAGGGGCCTCGCGTACGACGGGAATCCTTTACGGTGCGGACGCCCCGCGCGCCGCGCTCGTTCTGGCGCATGGCGCCGGGGCACCTCAGACCCATCCTTGGATGGTTGCGATCGCTCGTGCCGTGGCGGCACGGGGCGTCGACGTCGTGACGTTCAACTTCCTCTACACGGAGGAGAAGCGGCGGGTACCCGACAAGAACGATCGGATGGAAGAGACCTGGCGCGCTGCAATCCGCGCCGTACGCGCCCGCGATGATGTCATGCACGCTCGGCTCTTCATCGGTGGGAAATCCATGGGTGCCCGAATCGCGACGCAAGTCGCCGCGAAGGCCGATGTCGAAGTCGCCGGGCTCGTGCTCCTCGGCTACCCCCTCCATCCTCCCGGCAAGCCCGAGCAAATGCGCGCTGCACATTTGCCGAGCGTGCGCGCGCCGATGCTCTTCGTTCAGGGCTCACGTGACGCGTTCGGCTCGCCCGTGGAGCTCGCGCCGATCGTTCGCCGCCTGGTCACGGGCACGCGCCTGTCCGTGGTCGAGGCGGGGGATCACTCCTTCGCTTCTGCCAAGCGCAACGGTGAATCGTTCGAGACGATGATGGGCCGCGTCGCCGACGAAGTGGTCGCGTTCACGGAATCACGATGATTCGCACGCGCGAGCGAGCCGACTGAAGAAAGGCGCTCTCCGCAACGCGGACGCGCTCGATGACGAACCAGCGCTCGAGAGCGGACCGCACGCGTTCGAACGGCTGCCCACGATAGGGGTGATCCGACGAGCGAAAAACCTCGCGAAGTTGCTCCTCGCCAGGGTGCAAAAGCGGTGAGACGGCGTGGTCGATGTACCATGCTGCCATGGCGCCGCGCCGCAAGATCGCGTCGACCTCCTTCGCCTCGATCCCTTCGGCGTGGGCCGCGCCGTCGATGCGGTCGCGCCCCCCCATCCGCTCGACGAACGCACTGCCCACATCGCGCGCAACCGCCGCGAGGCCGCTCGTGGTGGGCCGTCTATCCGGAGCGGAATCCGCGATGAGCTTGTCGGCCAAACTGGCCAGAATTTCCTCGGCGACGTGGTGCTCCAGTGCTTCGCGCACGTCACGGTCGTCGTACGATTCGCCGATTCCGTCCGGCACCTCGGCCATGTCTGCGAGGCGCGCTTCGAACGCTAGGGTTCGCTCGAGGATGAATCGAGGATAGGCCGTGCCGCCCGTCTCCGGCGAATAGAAACGCACCACGGTGCGATCGATGGGCGCGGCTGGATCCGTCGCGCCGCGCGCGGTCTGCGGGAACGAACACGACAAGACGCAGGCGAAGGTCCCGACGACACGCGCGTGTTTTTTTTTCACGAGGGTGGCTCGTCGTCATGTGGTTGCGAAGGCGCAGAACCACTCGTCGGCGACGCAGTGCGATCCTGCATCATGTGCTCATGGTGGTGCGCGAAGCTGCGTGCGGTTCGTCGCGCCTTCAGGAACTCGGCAAAATTGACTACGACATCCAAGTCGCGAGGGCCGAGTGCATCTCCCAGTTCGCGCAGATGCTGCCGCAGCGAGTCGGCACTTCGCGTGCGCTTGCCCCCCTGCGACTTGGGTCCCTCCTCTACGGATTCGGGTGCCGACTCGGGCTCCGGCCCCGACGGCGCATCCGCCCAAACCGGGCGTCCCACGGGTTTGATTGCATGGGCGGCGAGCCACGCCTCCATGAATGTTCGGAGGCGCTCACTCCGGAAGGCGAACCACCGCTCGCGTTCAAGGCCATGCGTCATGAGCGCGTCTTTGAACCGACGGAACGCTCCCTTGCCGTCGATTGCCTGCGTCAGCTTCCCGCGAAGCTCGGCGTTCTCCACCATCGGAATGAAGCGCTCCATCCAACGGTACTGCTCGCGAGAGCTCACAGGATCGACCCGGAGGTAATTGCCGTCGGATGCGATCCGGACGTGCATTTGCGGATCTGCGACGCCGTCGACGACACGCAGGACCTCACCCGTCGTCAGGTGCAAATAGCTGTGTACCTCCGGCGCGTTGTTCTCGAATGCGTCCTCGAGTGCCTCCCAATCGACTGGTACCTCGCGGACAGGACCGGATGCGGCGGCCGCCGAAGGCTCGTCCTCGGAGTTGCTGCTGACCATGGCTTTCCCTTCCTTCAAACCCGCCAAAAAAAGCCGAGACCGATCCACGATCGGTTTTGGCGACGACGTCGCAACGCCGCTGCTCGGGCTGGAGCAGGCGGCGAGCGCTTCTCAAGGTTAAACTCCCATGAGGATTGCACGTGGGCGCCATACTTGGAAGCAAGTCAAAGGGGGCTTCCTATTGCCGAGATTTCGTGCGGCGCAGCGCGTCTGACCAACGGTCCAGATGGCTTTTCCGCTCGGCCTCGGGCATCCGAGGCTGAAACTCAGCCTGCACGGCCGTCATGCGAGCGACATCGGCCAGGTTCTCGAACAGACCCGAGCCGATTCCAGCGAGCATCGCCGCGCCGCGCCCCGTCGATTCGATGTCGGCTGGGCGCTGCACCACGACGCCCGCGATATCCGCCTGGAACTGCATGAGCAAATCATTTTCAGCTGCACCGCCGTCGACGCGCAAGCGCTGCACCGGTGTCGCCGCGTCCTTGGCCATTGCGTCGAGCAGGTCACGCACTTCGAACGCTATGCCTTCGAGCGTGGCGCGGGCGATATGTGCCGCGGTCGTCGCCCGCGTCAACCCCGTGATCGTCCCGCGCGCGTTCTGATCCCAGTGCGGAGCCCCGAGTCCAGCGAGCGCAGGCACGAACGCGACACCGTCGCTCGACGGAACCTTCCGGGCGAGCGCCTCGATCTCCTTCGCGCTGCCGATGATGCCGAGCCCATCGCGCAGCCATTGCACCGCGGCGCCGGCGACGAAGGCGCTGCCCTCGAGCGCGTACGTGGTCCGATTCCCGATACGCCACGCGGCGGTTGTCACGAGTCCATGTTCACTCAAGATCGGGCGGTCGCCGATGTTCATCAGGGCGAACGCGCCCGTGCCGTACGTGCACTTCGCGTCCCCCTCGTCGAAGGCTGCTTGCCCGAAGAGGGCGGCTTGCTGGTCGCCCGCGATCCCGGCTATCAGAATGCCGTCCGGGAGGAAACGCACTCCCTGGGTTCGACCTACCGGTTCCGCACTGCCGACGATTTTTGGCAGCATCCGCTCGGGAACGTGGAAGATGCCGAGCAGCTCGGGGTCCCATTCGGCGCGCGCAAGGTTCATCAACAGTGTCCGCGATGCATTCGTGACGTCAATCACGTGTACGGCACCCGCGGTGAGCTCGCTCACGAGGAAACAGTCCACCGTTCCGAAAGCCAGCGCCCCGGCCTCGGCGCGCGCTCGCGCTCCTGTGACGTTGTCCAGCAACCAGGCAATCTTGGTCGCGCTGAAGTACGCGTCGATGACGAGGCCCGTCTTCTCACGGACGCGCTCGACCAGACGCTCGTCGGCCTTGAGTGCATCGCACGTCTCGGCGGTGCGCCTGCATTGCCAGACGACGGCCAAGTCGATGGGCTGTCGTGTTGCGCGGTCCCAGACGATCGTCGTTTCGCGCTGGTTGGTGATGCCGATGGCCGCGACCTCGTCGCCGCGCACTCCCGCGGCCGAAAGCGCTCCCTTGGTGCTCGTCTCCACGGTCGCCCAGATCTCACGGGCGTCGTGCGAGACCCAGCCGGCCTTCGGATAGTGTTGCGGGAGCTCGGTCGTTGCACGGCCAAGTGTTCTGCCGTCCAGACCGAGGACGAGGGCCGTCGTGCCCGTCGTGCCTTGGTCAATCGCGAGGAGTAGCCTGGGCATGGGCCGAGGTTATCGTCTTCCACTTGGTCTGGAGAAGACGCTGGAGAGCGCGAGGAGCATTGCAGCGGAGCACGCGACTGCGCCAAGCCAATGGGCCAGCGCCGTGTCGTGGCGCCGCCAGGACTCGAGCGCTTCCACAGCTGCGAACAAGCCGATGGCGGTATAAATGAGCTGTCGTCCCGTCACGTAAATCGTGCGCGCCCCGTCTTGCAGACCTCGAACACGTACCTCGAGCTCGCCGCGGTTCGCCTTCAGCAGATATCGGCGCATGTCCTCGGGGAGCGTCATCGCGCTCATCGCCATATCCCGGATCGTTTCCATCGCGATTTGCGCGAAATCGCGATTCCCGAGGACGAAGTCTCGCATGTACGGCTGGATGATGGCCACCGGGTTGAGCTCGGGGTCGAGGAGCGAGCAGCATCCGTACAGAAGAAGGAGCGTTCGCTCGAGAAGCACCCAGTCCTTCGGAATGTGAAAGGCGCCCGAGATGTCGCGAAGGCCGATATTCATCCGTCTCAGATCGAGCAGGTTCTCGAACCCGCGCTGCGGGTCGATGCGGATATCCTTCAGGTTGAAGCTGTCGAGGCGCACTTCCTCCTGGAAGCGACGGTGAAAGTATTCGATGATTTTTTCGCTCACGGCCTCGTCACTCGTGCGCGAAATGAACCCCATCTTGCGCAACGACTTCACCAGGCGATCGGTGTCTCGCCGCAACACGCCCTCCAGGAACTCGGGGATTCCTTCGCGCATTTGCGGGCTGAGGTGCGCGACGGCACCGAAATCGAGCAACACAATCGCGCCGTCTCCGCGCACGAGCACGTTTCCAGGGTGCGGATCGGCGTGGTACGTGCCGTCGACGAAAATCATTTGGCAGTACAATCGAACGAGGCGTCGAGCGACGTCCTTCTTGTCGACACCCAGCGCGTCGAGTGCCGCAACGTCGCTGACTTTCACGCCCTCGACGTACGTCGTGGTGAGCACGCGTTTGGTCGAAAGCTCGCGCACCGGTTCGGGAAAAACGACCCTCGGGTCGGCGGCGAAGTTTGCGGCGATCCGCTCGATGTTGTCCGCTTCGAGGGCAAAATCGAGTTCGTTCGATAGCAGCGCCCGAACCTGATGGTAGTAGGCATCCATCCCCTGCACGGGGACGAACCATTGAACGATCGTCAGGATCCGTCGGATGGTCACCAGGTCGAGCCGCACGATCCGGTCGATGTCGACATGCTGAACTTTGACGGCGACGCGCCTCCCGTCGGCAAGCCGCGCCGCATGTACCTGGCCGAGGGACGCGCTCGCGATGGGCTCACGATCGAGCGACACCAGGCTGCTCAGCCGGGGGCCGAGCTCGCTCTGCAGCCGCTCGGCGATCTGATGATATGGGCGCGGCGGCACCTGGTCCTGCAGCGCCTCGAGCTCGGCACGGAATTGGGCCGGCAAGAAATTTGCCATGATGGAGAGGAGCTGACCGACTTTGATGAACAGCCCCTGCAGACGCAGGATCGTGGCATAGACACGCCGCGCGTTGCGCGTATGGACGTCACCGACTCGCGCGTCCCGCCACGCCCGGCCGAAAAAGCGCGCACGTGCCGCGAGCCACATGTAGCTCGCGAGGACGAGAAAGGTCGTGGCGTACGCGCGTACGAAGCGCCAGCGGTCGACGGATACGGGGCGGTGATTCGCTGCCACGGCCGTCGCCGGTAACTCAGCGCCCGCCAGTTC
>JALYHX010000298.1 GCA_030776305.1 Myxococcota bacterium | reverse complement strand
ATACGGGCTGGACGTTCGCAATCGGCGGCAGGCGTTCCTGGATTGACGCAACGCTAGGCCCCCTTCTCAAGGCCACAGGCGCCGGCGTAACCGTCGCGCCCGTCTACTACGACTATCAGGCTGTCCTCCAGCGTGATCTTGGCCAGCGCTCGAGCATCCGGTTTGCATTTTTGGGTTCTGACGATCGCGTTGAAATCCTCCTCAAGAGTGCGTCGGCGAGCAACGTCACCCTCACGGGATCCGTCGGGCTTCACAGCGGATTCTGGCGCGGACAAGGCCTGTACCGAAATCGTTTGAGCGACGACACGGAGCTTCGCGTGGTCGCTGCCGCCGGCCAAGACTACTTCGCATTCAACATCGGAAACGTCGCTCTCAATATCACGCAGTGGCCAATCACGTCGCGCGCCGAGGTGGCGCAGAAGCTCGACAAGCGGCTGACAATGAACGTCGGGCTCGACATGTATTATGCGCCGTACAGCATCTTCGTACAGGCGCCGGCATTTAATAGGCCCGGACAGCCACCCGCAGGTCCATTTTCTACCCAGCCCCCGCTCCTTACGCGGTCATCCGACGCGCTCTACCAACCGGCTGTGTACGCCGAGTGGGAAGCGACGCCCTGGACCGGCACGCGCATCGTTCCCGGTATCCGTCTCGACCATGCGAAAGACACGAAGTCATGGGACCTCGCCCCACGCTTCGTCGTAAGGCAGGACGTGGCCCGCAACCCGAGAACGACGATCAAGGCCGGTGCGGGGCTGTTCACACAACCGCCCCAGCCGCGAGAAACGAATGCCGTCTTCGGCATGGCGGGGCTGTCGAGCAATCGTGCTTATCACTACGACGTGGGCGTCGAGCACGAGTTTACGGACCATATCGAAGCATCGCTCGAGGGCTTTTACAAACAACTCGATCACTTGGTCGTACAGGGCCTGGGCAACACGGGCAGCGGCGTGATCTACGGGGCGGAGACGCTCATCCGCTACAAGCCCGACGAACGGTTCTTCGGGTGGGTCGCATACACACTATCGCGCAGCGTTCGTCGTGACGCGCCCGGCATGCCGCTCCGCCTGATTCAGTTCGACGAGACGCACATCCTCACGGTGCTCGGCAGTTATCGGCTTGGAAAAGGCTGGGAGTTCGGCGCGCGTTACCGGTTGACGAGCGGCTACATGTACACTCCGGAGACCTACGGCTATTTTGACGAGAACAATGGCACGTACTTGTCCGGGTCCTCGCAGCCACCCTACAACTCGCGCCTACCCCTATTTCACTCGCTCGACCTGCGCGTCGACAAGACGTGGAAGTATCCATGGGGAACCATCGGCGCGTATCTCGACGTGCTGAACGTCTACAACAACGGAAACGTCGCGGGGATAAACTACGACTACAATGCGACCCACATGGGCTTTGCGAGCGATCTTCCGATCGTTCCGAGTCTGGGGCTGCGCGCGGAGATGTGAACGATGACGGGCGCGCGCGCTTTTGCTTGTGTCGTCGTGGCATGTGGAGGGTGGGCCTCGTCCTCATGCGCGCCCAGTGGATTTCAGTCGGAGACGCTCATCGCAAGTGTGCGAATCCTCGCGTCGAGCGCGGATCGCTCGTACGCGAAGCCGGGGGCTCGGGTGACCGCGCGCGTGCTCACGTTTGACGGGCGCGCGAGTGAAGCGGCGCCGATGACGACCCAATGGCTCCCCTTCGTCTGCATGAACCCGCCGAGCGACGCGTATTACGCGTGTTTTCAGCAGTTCGCGGGGAGCGTTGCAGGCGTTGCAGACGGAGGCGCGAACACTGCAGCCAAGACATTGACCGCGTGCGACACGACCATGGGTGGATCGGCTGGACTCGACGGGGGCCTGCAGGAGGGCGTCGACTTGACCCGCGCCTTGGTGTCCGGCGATTGCGTGCAGTTTGCGATGCCGAACGACGCCGTATCGGCGCACGCGACGACGCCCCCACCGGCAACGCCGTACGGATTGGCGATTCTGTTCAACATTGCATGCGCGGGACACGTCGAGCTCGTGGCGAGAGACCCAAACAATGTGCAAACGCCTCCGATCGGCTGCTTCGACGCTCAGCACAATCGGCTCGGCGCCAATGACTATGTGATCGGCTTCACGCGTATCTACGCTTACGACGCTCTTCAGAATGCGAATCCGGTCATCGACCACGTAGACGTAGACGGCCGGATGGCCGACCTGAGCTTGGGAATCCCGGCGCAGCATTGTGCAGCGGGAGGAAGCTGCCCCAGCATCCACATCGGTCCGGTGGTGCCCACATCGAGCCAGGAAGAGAATCCTGAGGAACACGACGTCAACGGCAATCCGCTACGAGAGCAGATCTGGGCGCAATACTTCTCGACCGTCGGCTCTTTCAAGAGCGAAGCGCGCCTGCTCTACGATCCGACGACCGGTTCGCTCGGTGCACCGAGTGACACGGACAACGAGTTTCAACCGCCCGATCACGCGGGCGACGGCACGATCTGGATCGTCGTGCACGACAACCGAGGCGGCGTGACTTGGGTAACCGTGCCGGTTCACGTCTCTTGAGGGCGAACGGCGGCGTCAGTGCAAGCGCCTCGAGCACTGTCGCAGCGTTTTTACCGCGTCGCTCGCCACTTGTCCGGCCGACATCCACGCTTCGTCTTCGGGCCGGGCACCGAGGTGTGCACGTACGCGCACGAACGATTCGAGATACAAGCGCTCGCGCCCCAAGCCGGGACGGGTGCCATCACTGCCGCGAAACGCTCGTTCGGCAACGACGACTGCGTCAACAGGGTCGAGTCCGGGCGCCTCGATCAGCATCGATGCAACGTCGGCGAATGACGCACCGGCGAGCATCGCTTGCACTGCGCGGTGCCGCGCGGCGAGTTGCCGGCGCCGTCGATGCCCGAGCATCCCGGCGCGCTCCTCGAGAAGTAGCGCCCGTCCCTCCTGATCGTCGACTCCGCGCGCCGTTCCAATCTGCATCAGTGCCATGGGCGAATCTTGCGAGCGCGCACGGGGTCGCGCGTGCCCTTCGACCTCGTGCAGTACGGTACGAACGGCGTCCTCTTCGTGTACGAGACGCCCGGCCGCGACCAGGATGACCCGTTCCCCAGTAGCGGCGAGCGGTGCGAGCGAACGCCGCGCGACCACCTCGAAGGGAAGTCGGAGTTTGCTCACTGCTTGGCGCATCTGCGATAGAAGCGAGCGCGGGTGCGGATCATCACTCACGAGATGGGAGCCGGCCGTCGGGACAGATGGTTCGACGAGCCATGCATCACACAGCTCCAATGCGCCTCGCACAATATCCGGATCGCCGGCAGCGAAGCGCTCGCGCGCCAGTTCTGCGACATCGTGGGTGCCGGCGGCGGCGCATAGGGCCGCCTCCAGCGAAAGTTCACGCACCCGGCCGAGATACAGAAGCTGCAATGGCTCGCCACCACGTGCCAGCACGCGCTCGGCGGCGGCGAGTGCGCTTCGGAGGTCGGCGTGCGCCACGGGAGCGTATGTCCATCGGGGCAAGGCCGGTTTCCCGCTTTGAATCGCACCGACGAGCCGTTGCCGTTCGCGGTAAGCCTGCAGGGGAGTCAGGGCCGCGAGCATTTGCACCTCGCGCGCTGCGTGCGCGACGAGGCGTTCGATCGACGTCGGCACGGAGGCCCGAATATCGCGCGCTGCCCGCATCGCGCTCACTTGGGCTCATCTCCGGGGGGAGGATTCACTCGGCCGGGTGACTGCCGGTTGGCAGAACGTGCTCCGTGGTGGGCGCGGTTCCCGTCGGAGGAGGAAAGTCCCGCACCATCCGCGCTAGAAAGGACTCCATCGATGGGGCCAATGTGCCCAACTCCCTCGCGGACGAGCGCCTCCACGCGGTCGGTCGCGCCGCCATGCTTGGGCCCGGACGGCGTTGCGACGCGTGCGGGGAAGTACCGGCGCCCGCGGCCCTCGCAACCGGCTTGCTCGCTGCGAATGAGCTTCCGAGCGACGTAGGCGTAAAGTGTCTGCGGTCGAACTCCCAGGCGCTGGCAGGCCGGGCGCGACGTCAAAAGCTCGTCTGGGGGCGGAGAAGGCATGGCGTCGAGGCTAGTACGTGATACCCGTTTGGACCCTGCTCCGGTACCGCCCCGCCGATGAAGAAAAACTACGTCCTGGACACCAACGTCCTGCTGCACGACCCGAACGCCATATTCCGCTTCGAGGACAACAACGTCATCATTCCCATCTATGCGATCGAGGAGGTCGACCAGTTCAAGCGTGAGGGATCCGAGCGCGGGCGCAACGCGCGGTCGATCGCACGCCTGCTCGATGAGCTTCGCGAACGCGGCGGGGCACTATCGAAAGGGGTCGCGCTCGAGTCGGGGGGGACGCTGCGGGTCGCTGTGCCGAGCAAGCGCCTCGAGCTGCCGAGCGCCATCGACCATACGGCGATGGACCAGGCAATTTTGCAGACCGCGTTCGACGTCCGTGAGAATGACGGCGGCCGGCCGACCGTGTTCGTATCCATGGACACGAACCTACGCATCCGTGCCGACGCCCTCGGTATGGTCGCGCAGACGTATGAAAATCAGCGAGTCGAAGTGGATCGACTCACGAGCGGTATGGTCGAGGTCGATGTCGACACCGACGAGATCGACTCGTTCTTCCGTGACGGACGGCTGCCTCTGCGCGAGCCCGCTCCCGCGCCCAACACCTGCGTGCTGCTGCGCGATCGGTCCAACACATCGCACACGGCGCTCGGCCGTTTCGACGCCTCCAAACGAGCCATCGTAAGCTTGCGCGTGCCGCGCGACGGGGTCATGGGCGTTCGCCCGCGCAACAAAGAACAATCGTTCGCGATTGATCTGCTCCTCGACGAATCGATCCGCATGGTCACGCTCGTCGGCAAGGCAGGCACGGGCAAGACTCTGCTGGCTCTCGCGGCTGGCCTGAAACGTACGGTCGAAGATGGGGCATACACGAGAATGCTCGTGTCGCGCCCCGTAATGCCCCTGGGCCGCGACATCGGCTTCTTGCCGGGGGATGTTGACGAGAAGTTGAACCCCTGGATGCAGCCGATCTTCGACAATCTCGAGTTTCTTTTCTCGACCGGAGCTCGCAAAGGCGCGCGCGTCTACGCCGAGCTCCTGGAGAGCGGTCAGATCCAGGTGGAGCCCCTCACCTACATTCGCGGCCGCAGCCTTCCCCAGCAGTTCATCGTCGTCGACGAGGCCCAAAACCTCACGCCCCACGAGGTGAAAACGATCATTACGCGGTCGGGCGACGGGACCAAGATTGTCCTGACCGGCGACCCGGGGCAGATCGACAATCCGTACGTGGACAGCGCCTCCAACGGACTTACGGTCGCTGCCGAACGCTTCCGTGGCGAGAAGCTTGCGGCGCACATCGTCCTTGCGAAGGGCGAGCGGAGCGACCTTGCAGAGCTCGCGGCGAACATGCTCTGAGCGGCCCGATGTCGTGTGTCCGAATGCTCGGCGTGGCGACGAGAGGCCGCGACCGCGCATCAGCCCGTGGCACGCCCTTCGAGGTACTTGGTCAGACCGTTCGCGGTCGCCGCGAGATTGAACTGGATCTTGTTGCCGAGGAACTCCTCGATCGCTCGCCCGACTTTTCCCGCGACGAAGCTCGGCACGCCGCGGATTTTCTTGGCGTCGACCTCGACGGTCCCGCGGACCTGCAGCATCGTTTTCCCCGGACCGTCCTCGAGGAACGCGTTGCAACCGACGCATCGTAACGCGTTCGCAAAGGCGTGGGTCTCACTGCGCCAGTCGCATCGCAGCGTGTCCGTGTGCCAGGTCGCGTAGTCGGTCCAAGACAGCACCGAATCGCCGAGCACTGCGCGAACCGCCACCGGGATCTCTCCGCCGCCCTGCCACTGGTTGACCATCTCGACGACTGGCCCGTCCTCCCTCCGCGACTTGACTTCGATGTGCCGAACATTTGGCAGGTAGGGAAGCAGCTGCGCGATCTCGTCGCGATATGCAGCGAAGACCACTTCCCGAGGAAAAGGGATGCGAGTGTCGGACCGGAGTTCCATGAGACGTCGGTGCGCATCGTAGCGCGGAGTGCGAGTGCGTCGAGGATGTGTGCGGCTCGCGCCAGCAAAGAGGATCTGCCATCGGGCGCGCTGTGGGCGACGACGCGGCGCTCACGTCCTCATGGCACCGCGCAACTTGGCTGCAATCTCTGCTGGCTCCGCATCCGTCGCATACTTTGTGCGCGGCCAGAAGAAGCCCCGGAGGCCGTCCGCCTTTCTGCGCGGAACGACGTGCACGTGAGCGTGAGGAACGCTCTGGCTCACGCGGTTGTTCATTGCGACGAACGTCCCTTCGGCGCCGAGCGCGCGTTCGATCGCCCGGCAGAGCCTTTGCGCGTCGCCGAACACCGCGGCGAGCTCTTCGGTCGTGAGATCGCCGATCGTTTCGCGGTGGATGCGCGGAATGACGAGGACGTGCCCTGGAAAGAGAGGACGCGCATCCAAGAAGGCGACGCACAGCTCGTCATCGATCACACGGTGGGCGGGTGCATCGCCGCTCACGATCGCGCAAAATTTGCAGGTCAACGAGATGTCCGCGAGGTCACGACGTGGAAGGAAAGGACAGGATATCGCGTGGGCGCCGCGTCGCGTAGCGTGTAGCGTCGGGCGGTGCGTCAAGGTGCGGCAGTCGCTACCTTCTTGCTTCTCTCGGCGTCGGGGACGGCCGCCCGCGCAGCCGACCCCTTCGAGATCCAAGTGTACGACGGGACAGCCAACGAAGTCGGCGCCGCCGGCCTCGAGCTACACCTCAACGACTGGGTCAGTGGTCATCGAGACGCCATCCGCCCCGAGGCTCCGCTCCATGGACAATTTCACACGACCCTCGAGCCATCGATCGGCTTGGCGCCGTTTTGGGAACTGGGCGCGTACTTTCAAATGGCGGTTCGGACCGACGCCGGCGCAGTCGACTGGGCTGGCGTCAAGGTCCGCTCGAAGTTCGTCACGCCGCCCGACTGGGACGCGCATTGGCGTCTCGGCGTCAACGTCGAACTCGCGTACCTGCCGGAGCTCTACGACCGCGACCGATGGGGCAGCGAGCTCCGTCCGATTGTTGCCTGGCAGGACGACCACTGGCTCTTCGCGGTCAATCCCATCTTGGGGCAGTCCCTCGCAGGTACCGGATCGGACGGTCCGACGTTCGAACCCGCGGCCAAGGCCGCACGCAGTCTGGGTTCCATTGCCGTCGGCTTCGAATACTACTCGAGCCTGGGGTTTCTGCGATCTCCGTTGCCGCTGCGGCAAGAGCAGCACTACGTGTACGAAGTGCTCGACGTTCTCGGGGTAGGTCATTTCGAGCTCAATCTCGGGGTCGGCGAGGGCCTCACGCCGGCGAGCGCGGGGATCGTCCTCAAGGCCATTGTGGGCTACGCGTTTGACCCGCTCACGACGCGCCCCGCCTGCAGTGCATCCAATGGCGCGAGGCACATGCGATGACGCTATCGGTCGGAGACAAGGCGCCCGACTTCACGCTTCCCGGCTTGGGAGGCGGGACCCTCACTCTTTCCGATGTCACGGAGTCTCAGGGGCGCACCGCCGTCGTGTTCTTCTATCCGAAGGACGACACTCCCGGTTGCACGGTCGAGGCGTGCGGGTTCCGCGACGAGTACGCTGCGTTTGCGGGAGCCGGTGCCGAGGTCTTGGGCATCAGCTCTGATTCAGTCGCCTCGCACGAGCGTTTCGCGGAAAAGCACGGGCTTCCCATGAAGCTGCTCAGCGACGGCGATGGCCACGTGCGCGAGCTTTATGGGGTAAAGTCGACGCTCGGTATCTTTCCCGGCCGAGCGACGTTCGTCATCGACCGACACCGCGTGGTGCGTCATGTCTTCGTCTCGCAGCTGCGAGTCGCCCGACACGTGCAGGAGGCGCTCGCCGTGGTGCAACAGCTCCAAACGTAGATCGCTCAGGCGCCTCGCAGGAAGCGTCGCGGGCCGTCGGCGCTCCACGCGAGAAACTCCGCCGTCACGCCCTCCGCCGCCGGATGGATCACCAGGTGCGTGCGGGCGGCGCGGTGGCCGGGTGTCGCGTCGCCGTCGTCCACCTCGGCCTCGTGCCACGAGCCGACATTCACATAGGTGGCCGATCCCTGCGCGACCGACACCATGGCGGGCGTGTGGGTGTGTCCCATCACGACGAATGCTGCGGGAAACAAATGGGCAAGATGTCCCGCCCGTTCGAGGAGCGCCTCATGGTTGTCGAGCTTTGCGCCGAACCATGCACGCCGTCTTGCCCTCAAGTAGAAGTAAGCGACTGTCCAGCCGAGTGCGACGGCCGCCATGACGGGCCAGCGCCAGCCATGGTTCGCGCCGGCGATCACGATGCCTGTCATGGCCGACGTCGCGGCCAGCCCCAACGCAAGGCGATCGAGGAGGAGGCTCGCGAGGATTTTTGATATCGACTGGGTGACCGGCGGCGCCTGCAACGCTGCAAGTGCCCGCAACCGTTCGATGCCGACGCGCGTCACGCTGGCGAGTACCGCCATTCGGCGCTCGTGTTCATCGCGCATCGCATGCGCCGCATCGGAGAGCGAGGCGCTACGCATCCGGAAGAGCTCCACGACGGCGCACACGAAGCGCCCGGCCAGGCGCGCCAATCCCCCGAAACCGAGACGCGCACCCAGCAAGACGTAATCGACGAGCCCCATTTTGTGGTGACCATATTCCGGAACGCCGCGCGTCGGCCGCACCACCCAGCGCAGGAATACGTCCGAGAAGCTTCGCGCGATGTGCCGCGGGTCCCGGGGCGACAGAGGCGCCATGACGTTCTCGGTGGAGCAAAGTGTGTCGTACTGATGGCCATGCTCGACGTAGGCGACCCCACCGACATAGTAAAACCAGGGCGCGAACTCCACGCGCGCCGCGAACGCCATGGCGAACGTCGCGTCGCCGCCGCGGGCGCGAACCGCGATATCGACCAGCAGCGAGCGAAGCTCCTGCTTCACTCCATCCCAATGAAACTCCACGTCGTGGTTTCCATGAACGATGGTCAGCGCGTGGCCGTCGGCGACGAACGCGGCGAGCGCATCGAACACGACGCGATGGCGCTCTGCGACCGCACGGAGCTTCAACAGCCCGTCATGCGCGGCGTTGCCGAGGCCATGCTCCCGTTCCTCTGCGCTCGGCTTGGCTTGAAGCTCTCCGTCGCGCGGCAGAATCGCCATCCCGATGAAATCGATGAAGTCGCCCGCGATGACCAGACGCCAGCGCCGCCCGGATGGTGGTGTTTGGCGGTAGTGCGTGAGCAAGCTCGCGAGGTCGGTATCTACGACTCTCGAGCGACGACCGCCGTGACGGGTCAAGTCGTTCAAGTCGTTGCCGAGATGAACGTCCGAAAGAATGAGCAGGCTCTCGTCGAACGCTGTGGAAATCACGGGCGCCCTTAACTCTGAGCTGGAGTGTTGTCTCCCGCAAGATCGCGCCGAGTCATGGAGGAGTGATATTCTCCCCCGCCAGAGTCCGAGGACCGTACTCCGCCGCCCGAGCTTGAGCGGGTGCGCACATGGCGCGACCATGGGGACCGTCGACATCGTCGCCGTGCTACAGCCGGAGCGGTGAGGGTTCACCAAGCCGCGCTTACGGTGCCGACTCGTGGACGGGGTCTCTACGATGTCACGGCCAAGGTCGCATGCGTCGTTGCCGATTCTGGAGTGACCACGGGCCTTTGTACCGTCTTTCTGCAGCACACGAGCGCATCGCTGGTGATCCAGGAAAACGCGGATCCCGCCGTTCTTTCGGACATGGCACGCTGGATGGATGGCATCGCGCCCGAGCGAGCGGACTACGAGCATGATGCCGAGGGGCCCGATGACATGCCGAGCCACCTCCGCGCATCGATTACGCGCTCGAGCGAATCAATACCTGTCATCGGCGGCGCGCTGGGCTTGGGTGCGTGGCAGGCGCTTTACGTCTGGGAGCACCGGGCGGCGGGCCACCAGCGAGAGCTCGTCGTTCACGTGGCGGGCGGCTGAGGTGGGGGTCACGACGCCATTTCACGCTCTGGCCTCCGGCGATCACGAGGCAACTCCGCGACAGGTGCCGGCGCGCGACACACGCGGATGGATGTCGCCGCTCGCGCTCGACTCATCACTTGGCGCTACGGCCGTCGCTCGTGCGTAGCGGCCTCGACGACCGTCGGTTGGGTCGGTCGTCTCATCGTCAACCGGCCGCATCAGGCTCGGTATGGTCGCGACGAAGGCAGGGGGGTTACACTGCTGGCCCATGAAAGTTTCGGCCGCGGTGTCGAAGGTAGAAGCCGGGTGGCTCGCACAATGCGAAGAGGTCGATCGAGCCGGGGAGGGGTCCACCCCCGCCGAGGCCCTTGCGAGGCTTCGCGAGGCGCTCGCTGAGTACTTCGGTCATGTCGAAGCCGTTGCGCCGCCGGCGCAGTCGCCGCACGAAGCCATCGAGATCGTAGTGATCAACGGTCCGTCTTGCTGACAGGGTCCATGCTGGCGGTTGTGCGTCGCGTTTTTCGGCTATCGGATCGCCGTACTCTGCTCGCCAGCGCGATCGTAAAGCCCGCGCCATAGCTCCGTGTCGAGGCGGGCGGGCTACCCAAGTGAGCCGGCCACGCAAGCCAGCTGACCACCCTCGCCTGGGGAATGCAGCGGCGACGCTGGCCAGCGGCCTACCCATGTCTGGGGAATGCAGCGGCGACGCTGGCCGGCGGGCTACCCATGCCTGGGGAGTGCAGCGGCGACGCTGGCCGGCGGGCTACCCATGCCTGGGGAGTGCAGCGGCGACGC
>JALYHX010000297.1 GCA_030776305.1 Myxococcota bacterium | reverse complement strand
GTACCGGAGACTGCGATCATGAGTGGATCGGCTGTCGTTCCACCCGAGCCGGGCGTGTGGATTCCCTGCCAGCCCTTGAACCCGAGCCGAAGCGCAGCCTGGCCCTCGGGAATCGCCGAGTCGCGCTGCGGAGGTCGCATCGCGCCGATGGCGATGTCCACCTTCACGCCGCTGTTCTTGTCTTTCTCGTCCGTGTCGATCGTCTTCGAAAGCCTCAGCTGCGTCGTGCGTCCGAAGGCCATGTTTGGGAGGGGCAAAAACTCGGCTGAGCACGGAAAGAAAAGGTATTGATTGCCGAACAAATAATACGTTTGCCCGGCCAGGATGTCGACGACGTCGTCCTCGACCTTCACGTACGCGTGGCGGGTCCGGAATACGCCGTTGTTGTAGTTCGACGCCTCGGAGATGCCGGCACCGCTCGCGGAGAGCGGATAACCCGCCGTACTGAAGGCCCCGGGGTTCGCCATGAAGTCGACCTCGACGACGCCAGTCGTCTTGAGCCCCTCGAATTTCGGTGCCGTCACCTTGACGCCGAGGCGGCTGTTGCGCGCCGTGAATTGCGTGCGCCCAACCTGGCCGGCGTACGCCGTATCTCGCGCAATCTGGTTGACGCTCTGAGAGTCGTTGAAGCTTCGGGTCGAGTCGTTGACGGCATCGAACTCGGCGAAGCCATAAATCTGCGCCTTCCACTTCGCGTCGTCCTTGCCGACGCTCACTTCGTAGTTCGGGCGGGCGAACCAGGGCGACGCCTTCGCGGGCTCGGCGAGCTGCGGAGCAGGAGGAGCGGATTCGGCGGGAGGCTCCGCGGTATGGCCCGGAGGCGTGGTGGGAGAAGCGTTCGGGCTCACCGGCGACGGATCCGAGCTGGCGGGGGGCGTGGTTTGCGCATGCGCGGTCGTCGCTACGAGCAAGACGGAAAGTGCCGACAGACTGACTGGTATTCTCATCGTTCTCATGGGCATGTTCGTGCTCCCTATCAGAGTTGAGTGCTGGTGTCGCTGGGCGAATGAACGGTTACGGCTTTGTCACGAGAACTCCGCCACAATCGCCGACGCTGGGTGAATCCAGTGTTCCTGGAATGCCGATTGCCTATTGATTGACTCCGCTTGCCAAGAGGCCGCCATCGACGACGATAATTTCGCCGTTGACGAAGCTCGCGGCTTCGGAAGCAAGGAAAACCGCTGCCCCCGCGAGCTCCTCCACTTTTCCGAATCGCTTCATCGGTGTTCGCAATAGAAGCTCCCGTCCCCGCGCGGTCTCGTCCAGGAGCGCTTGATTCAACTGCGTACGAAATACACCTGGCGCGATCGCATTGACGCACACCCCCTTCGACCCCCATTCGATTGCGAGCGAACGCGTGAGCGACGCCACGGCCGCCTTGCTGGCCCCATACGCAGCGACCTCGTAAAACGCCACGAAAGAAGTCAGCGATGCCACGTTGATGATTCGCCCATACCCGCGGTCGAGCATCCGTCGTCCGAAGATTTGGCAGCCCCGGAGGGTGCCTATCAGGTTGGTCTGGAGGATGTCATTCCAATCTTCCTCTCCGACCTCCGTTGTCGGGCCTCGCTTGGTCCTTCCCGCGCAATTGACCAAAATGTCCACGTGTCCAAATTTGGACACGACTTCGCTGCACAAAGCTTCGAGCGATGAACGGTCGGTCACATCCGACGGCTTCCGCAAGGAACGCCGGCCTCGCGCCTCGATCTCCTTGGCCGTCGCCTCGACGAGGTCGAGCCGCCGACCCGATGCAACGACGTCGGCCCCGGCTTCCGCTAGCCCAATGCTCAACGCTCGACCGATACCGGTCGTCCCGCCCAGCACGACGGCAATGCGACCGTCGAGTCGAAGGGAAGACGTCACCTCCGACGACTCCGGCGCGACGAGCGCATGCCCGCGCCGGTCATTGGCCCACCTCTGCCGCGCGCGTCAAAGCCCTCGAAACTGACGGAATCATGAGACCTCCAACGGTCTTGCTTCGCCGATGAATCAGCAGCCGAAACGCGCCACGCGGGTCCACGTCCATGCTGGCCTGACCACTTGACAACCTGACCTTGGCACAATAGCGTTCCGTTACACCGAGCTCATGGATGTGTTCAACAGATAACGACGCACACGTGAAAAAAAGTGTGCGCGCGTTGCCTGTGAATCGGAGCTCCGGGTATCAATGCCTCTAAGCATGTACGTGTCGCATGCCTATACAGACCGTTGAAAGTCATAGACTTTACCGCCAGATTGCTGACCAGCTGTCCGCCCTCATCGCGTCGGGCGAGTTCGCGAATGGGCACCGTCTGCCCTCGGAACGCGAGCTCGCTGTGCTGCTGGGCGTTTCGCGCGCGTCCGTACGCGAAGCGTTGATTGCTCTCGAGATCGCAGGAAAGGTCGAGGTTCGCGTCGGAGCGGGTATTTACGTATCGGCGTCGCGACCGGTCGTCGTTGCCGATCCAAAGAGCGAAGGGCAAGGGCCCTTCGAACTCTTGCGCGCGCGATGGCTCATCGAGGGCGAGATCGCCGCGGAAGCGGCTCGAAAGGCTCGCCCGGAGGATCTTGCCCCGATCCGTGGCGCCATGGAGGAGATGCAGCGGCGAGAGCGCCAGAATCGCAACTCGGATACTCCAGACCGCGATTTTCATCTCGGAATCGCCGCCGCCACGCACAATAGTGCTTTCGTATCCGTCGTTCACGACCTTTGGGATCGCGGTCGTGGCGCGATCTGGCGGCGAATGGAGCACCACTTTCAGACGCCGGAGCTGCGAGCCGCTGCGTTGCGGGACCATCGCGCCATTCTCGACGTGCTCGAGGCTGCAGACGCACGCGGCGCGCGCGCCGCCATGCGCCAACACCTGGAACGTGTGGAGCGAGAGTTCAACCGTGGATGGGAACTGCTCAAGCGGGAATCGGGGAACGATCGCCCCGAAGGGCTTCACGTCGATGCTCGTCCCGGCCGACGCGGTTCGCCGTCGAGGTCGTCGCGATGACGATGACCTCGCTCATGTCCGACGATCGCCTCTTCCCCGCGGAGCCGACGGAGCGCGCCATCGCGCGGCGCTTGTACGAACGGGTTCGCAGGCTGCCCATTCTCAGTCCGCACGGACACACCAACCCCGCGTGGTTTGCCAAGAACGATCCCTTTCCCGACCCGTCCACACTTCTCGTCATTCCCGATCATTACATTTTTCGAATGCTCTACAGCCAGGGCATTCCTCTCGAATCTCTCGGAGTGCCGCGCTCGGATGGCGCGCCGGTCGAGCAGGACTCCCGGAAGATCTGGCGGCTACTCGCGAAGCATTGGTATCTCTTTCGAGGAACCCCGTCGAGGCTCTGGCTCGCGCATGCGCTGAGTGAGGTTTTCGGGATTGGTGAGCGACTTACGCCAGAGTCGGCGGACCGCATTTACGACCGCATCGCCGAGTCCTTGACGCGACCCGAGTTCCGTCCTCGCGCGTTGTTCGAACGCTTCAACATCGAGGTGCTCGCGACGACGGAGTCGCCGCTGGAGCCATTGACTCATCACCGGACGTTGCGCGAATCCGGCTGGAAAGGGCGAGTGATCACGGCCTATCGTCCGGACCCCGTCGTGGATCCGAGC
>JALYHX010000296.1 GCA_030776305.1 Myxococcota bacterium | reverse complement strand
GTCGAACACCACGCGGCAGGCGCTGTGGCTGGTGACGTCGCGCGAGGCAAAGTACAAGGCCAAGCAAGTCATCGACACCTTCGTCATGCGCGCGGGCGACTCGGTGTCCGCCGCGTTGGTATGGTTCGGGAGCCGCGCGGCGCTGAGCGCGCGAAGCTTCCTCGCTGTCAACGTCGCGCTGTCGGTGGCGTGGGCATGGATGGCCGTCATCCTGGGTAGGGAGTACGTGCGCAGCAGCGCCAAACCGACCGACGACCCTACGGCAGTCACGGCCGTTTCCGTCTGATCCGCTTGGTTGCTACTGCGCGCCGCGATCCACGCCCTCACTTCAGCTTCGCACCGGCTGCAGCGTCCCCCTCGACCGTTGCCAGCACCATTCGGTCGCTCGGACCCGTCGCCAGCAGCATCCCGTGCGACACGAGTCCTTTTCCGAATTCACGCGGCGCGAGATTGGTCACGACGACGACGCGCCGCCCAACGAGCTCTGCGGGTTGGAACGACAGCGCGAGCCCCGCCACGATGGTGCGCGGCTCCGGCTCGCCGAGGTCGACCGCGAGCTTGAGGAGCTTGTCCTTCTTGGCCACGCGCTCGCACGCGCGCACCACACCGACGCGCAGATCGACGGCGGCGAACTGGTCGTAGGTGACCGGGGTTGCCGCCGCGTCCACGCGAGGCGTGAGTGCTTCGATCAGCGCGCGGGCCCCCGCATCGTCGATCGTGGGGAAAAGCGACCCGCCCGCCGCAAGCGCATCGCCCGCCCGTCGCGGACGCAAACCACGCGGCCACAGGTCTTCTCCTACCTTCGGAGCAATCGGGGCCAACCCCAGTTGCCTGCGCATCTCGTCGCTCTTGCTGGGCAACGCTGGCCAGATCATCACGCTGACGCACTCGAGCACTTGGAGCAGCGTCCCTAGGATCGTGCCGACCCGGCTCGAATTGCCCTTCTTGGCCTCCGCCCAAGGCGCCGTGCGATCGACATAAACATTCGCCGCGGTGCACAACGCCAACGTGTCTTCCAGCGCGCGATGCGGGGCGGGCGCATCCCAGAAGACGCTCGCCGACGCGAGCTCCCTCTCGACCGCGCCGAGAAGCACGACTTCTTCATCGCTCGGGATGCCGATCTCGGGCACCGTGCCACCGGTCATCTTCGCGCAGAGGCCGAGGGTACGCGCGAGCAGATTGCCGAGGTTCTTTCCAAGGTCGGCGTTGTACCGCTCGATCATCGCGCGCAGATCGAAGTCGCCGTCCTGACCGAACGCGATCGCGCGCAGCAGCTGGTACCGCAACACCTCGGCCCCAGCGCTCTCACCTCCGTGGATGGTCTCCCCGAACGCGTGGGCTATCCCGATGGGATCGACCGCATTGCGCAGCGACTTGCTCATCTTTTGGCCGCCGAACGTGAGAAAACCGTGTGCGAATACTTCCGTCGGCAAGCGGACCCCAGCGCTCAGCAGGATCGCGGGCCAGTACACGGTGTGAAACCGCAGGATGTCCTTTCCGACCAGGTGAATGATCGTTGCCTCGTCCCAGAATTTCTTGTGCTCCTCGGAGTCTTGCAGCGCCGTCCAGTAGTTCGTGAGCGCCTCGAACCATACATACATGACGTGCTTCGAGTGCTCGGGGACCGGGATCCCCCAAGTGAAGCTTGTGCGGGATACCGAGAGGTCTTTTAGTCCGCCCTCGACGAAACTCACGACCTCGTTGCGACGGCTCTCGGGCTGGATAAAGCCCGGATGGGCGCGATAGTGCTCGAGCAGTCTGTCCGCGTATTTCGATAGCCTGAAGAAGAACGTCGTCTCCTTGAGCCACTCGACGGGTTTGCTGTGCAGCGGGCAGATATTTCCCGGGAGCAGATCCTTCTCGGTCTTGTAACCCTCGCAGCCGAAGCAGTACCAACCCTCGTACGTGCCCTCGTAGAGATCCCCGTTTTTCTCGATGCGGCGCCAGAAATCCTGCGCGGAGCGCTTGTGCCGGTCTTGCGTCGTCCTGATGAAGTCGTCGGGAAACACCTCGAGCCTCGGCCATGCTGCCTGAAATCGAGAGCTCATCTCGGTGACGAACTGCGCGGTCGAGACACCGCGAGCCTGCGCTTCGCGCTCCATCTTCTGCCCATGCTCGTCGGTTCCGGTGAGCATGCGCGTCGCGTGGCCGCGCAATAGGTGGTAGCGCCGCAGGGCGTCGGCCGCGATCGTGGAGTACGCCGTGCCGAGATGGGGCACGTCGTTGACATAGTAGATGGGCGTCGTGATGTAGAAGCGTCGCATCAGGCGAGCTGGGATTTAGCACACCGCTTCGCTCACACCCCGGGATCGACGCTCGGCGACGACGTCGACGACGCACGCATCTCGCGAGGCGCGCGATCGAGTGCCCGCCGAAGAGGAAGCATGAACAATCGGTCGATGGCGCGCCGGAGCTCCCGCGGCGGCGGCTCGCCAATCGCGGCCTGCATCAGCCGGACGTCGCGCAAGATGGCGCGGCGAACGTGTTGCCCTTCGCCTGCGGCGCGCACGGCAACGTGCGCGTCGCGCGCCCAGGGGCCGTCGGCGGGCACAGGCGAGACGAGGACGACCTCGATGCCGCCCTGGCGTATCCAGGTCGCCTGGCACACGGACGCTGCCAGGAAGCCGCGCTCGTGGAAGATGGACGCTCGAATTTGAGCGGCGCGCATAGGTCGATCGGCGGCTACCGATCCGGAGCTCGGTCGGCTCGAGGACGAGAAGCTCGCCGCCCGCATCCGAAAGGAACGCGCCTTGGAGCGCGGCTGGCGCGCGACGCGTGATCTTGGAAATAAGTCTCTCCGCATCAGCCGCTGTCAACGAGGCTTCATTGCCGAGACGCAAATCGTTGTCGAACGCGGTCGTGGCGCACGCGAATACGGTCGGGCCGAAGCGGCGTCCTCGGCGTCCATCACGCGCACCGACACATAGCGCACGCAGCGGCGCTCGTCAGCGCGACGAGGAGGGTCGAGCGGTCAGCGCTCGCAAGCACGGTCGCACCAAACGGCTCCTGCCAGTCGAGGACCCATGACTCGCCCTCCGTTTGTACATGACGTAGCCCGCGATCTTCGACCACGAGCCAACCGTGCGCCGACCGCCCCGCGACGCCACGCGATGCAGGGTCGCCGCGAGGGCGACGAAGACGACGGCCAGCGGCCCACGGACCCATGCCGTCCAGGAAGTCAGGGCCATTGCGACCGAGCACGCCACCAGCACGACCGATACGATCAGCACCGCCCACGACGACCAAACACCATCGCGACGGCCTAGAGGCAAGCGCATGGTGGCGGACCGCGCGCGTACATCCCGCATCGTGTTCTCAAACTAGCACCCTGTGACATCGCTGCGGCGCATTGACGACCAAGAGCGGATGTTTCTTCAGCGCGACGTGCGTCGGGCGCGATGATGGGCGACCCACGGCGAAAGCTCGGACGCGCGGTCTTGTCTGGTTTGTGGCGCGCCCGCCGCGAGAGACCTCGGCGTCGCCTTCTCGATGCGCGCCGCCGCGACGGCAACCGCTGCTGCCATGGCATCGCGCCGCTCGGGCGTCATGGGAGAGGGTCGCAGCAGCTCGTCCTTGTGCTGCTCGATGAACCCAGTGTCATAGCGCCCTGCTGCGAACTCGGGGTGCGACAGGACCTTTTCGTGGAAAGCGAGGTTGTTCGCAATGCCCGTGAGAACGTATTCGGAGAGAGCGCGCCGCATGCGCGCGATGGCTTGCTCGCGCGTCGGCGCCCAGGCGCTGAGCTTCGAGATGAGCGGATCGTAGAAGCTCGATATCGTGCAGCCGGGGTAGGCGCCACCATCGTCGCGAACCCCCGGACCCGAGGGCACCACGAGTTCGTGGATGGTCCCCGGGGACGGCAGAAAGCCGCGCGATGGATTCTCGGCATACACGCGACACTCCATCGCAGCACCGCGCGCAGCGAGATCCTCCTGCGCGAAGCCGAGCTGCTCTCCTTGAGCGATCCGCACCATCTCGCGCACGAGGTCGAGGCCACTGACGAGCTCTGTGATCGGGTGCTCGACCTGCAGGCGCGTGTTCATCTCGAGGAAGTAAAAGCTCCCATCCCCTGCAAGGAGAAATTCGAACGTCCCGGCGCTGAAGTAGCCGACGCTCTTCGCGCCTTGCACGGCAATCGCCCCCATTCGGGCGACGAGATCGCGCGAGGCGCCGGGGCTTGGCGTCTCTTCGATGACCTTCTGGTTGCGCCGCTGGATCGAACAATCGCGCTCGAAGACGTGGACCAGGTTGCCCGTCTGGTCGCCGAGGATCTGAATCTCGACGTGCCGAGGCCTGACGATGGCTTTTTCGATGTACACGGTGTCGTCACCGAAGAACTTCTTCGCCTCGCTGCGCGCCCGCTCCCACGCGGCCGTCATCTCATGCGCCCCCGCGACGAGGCGCATTCCCTTTCCGCCACCGCCCGACGCCGCCTTGAGCATGACCGGATAACCGAGCTGCTGCGCGGCGGCGACTGCCTCGTCGCGCGTGTCGCATCGCGCGCCAGGGACGATGGGGACCCCGGCTGCCGCCATCCTGTCGCGTGCCGCCGTCTTGCTGCCCATGGCGCGCATGGCGCTCGCCGGCGGACCGATGAACGTGATTCCCGCGCGCTCACATGCCTCTGGAAGCGCGGGGTTCTCACTCAGAAAGCCGTACCCCGGGTGAATGGCTTCGCAACCGCGCGCCTTGGCCACGTCGACGATGGCGTCGACCCGTAGATAGCTTTGGGCAGCGGGCGGAGGCCCAATCGGATAGGCTTCATCGGCCATCCGAACGTGGAGCGATGCGCGGTCGGCTTCGGAATACACGGCAACGGCCGCGATCCCCATCTCGCGCAGCGTCCGGATGATTCGGACGGCGATTTCGCCCCGGTTGGCCACGAGGACTTTGCGGAAGGCACGGCTCATCGGGCCTATGCTACGCGCTCCCGTGCCCGACGATCCCTGGCTCTCCTTCGACTTTACGCCGAGACGGCCCCCCGACCCCGAACGGCGACCGCTTTCCGTGGCCGAGCTCGACAGGGCCATCAAGGGCGCCGTCGATGACGGCTTCGTAAATCCCGTCTGGGTGGAGGGCGAGGTCTCCGACGCTCGACCGGCGCCGAGTGGACACTTGTACTTCTGCCTCAAGGACGAGCGAGAAGAAGCGACCGTCGACGTCGTCTTGTACCGATCCGCAGTGACGCCGCGGATGCGCGCCCTCTGCGTGGGTGGCGGCCGTGTGCGCCTTCGGGGAAAGCCCACCTTCTGGGCTCCGCGCGGGCGACTGCAGTTCGTGGCTGACCGAATGCAAGCCGCGGGGCGCGGAGCCCTCCTCGAGGCGCTCGAAAGGCTGAAAGCCAAGCTCGGGGCCGAGGGCCTCTTTGCGCAGGAGCGCAAGCGCGCGGTGTCACGCGAGCCGCGCATCGTCGGCGTCGTGACGAGCCCGAATGGAGCGGCGATTCACGACGTCTGCCGCGTCGCGTTCCGGCGCGGCGGTGCGCGCATCCTCCTTGCCGCTGCTCAGGTTCAGGGAGCCGGCGCGGTCGAGTCGATCTGCCGCGCGCTTTCCCAGCTCCAGCGAGTTCGCGAGGTCGACGTGATCATCCTGGGTCGCGGCGGCGGATCGGCGGACGACCTGGGCGCATTCAACGAAGAGGCGGTGATTCGGGCCGTGGCGGCCTGCCGGGTGCCGGTGGTTAGCGCGGTGGGCCATGAGGTCGACGTGACGTTGGTCGACTTCGCCGCCGATGCCCGAGCCGCGACACCATCGCAAGCAGCGGAGATGGTCGTACCGGATACGGCTGCGCGGCAGGAGCTTCTGCGGCGGACGCGTCTGCATCTCGCCCGATCCATGCGTGCTCGGTTGGGAGAAGGCCACGTCGCCTTCGCTCGCCTCGCCCGCAGGCTGGGAGATCCCCGTTTGGCCATCGCTGCTCACCAGCAGAGCCTCGACGACCGCGTTACACGCATGGTCGCGTGCGAGCGTATATCGATCGCGCGCCGACGCGACGCGATTTCGCGGACGGAACACCGCCTCGCCTACCTTCATCCGCGAGCCGTCGTCGCACGAGGGCGCGCACACGTCACTCGTTTGTACCAGCGCGTGGGTGCGCTCTGGAACGCGTCGTTCGAACGTCGCCGTGCAGACCTACGGCACGCCGTGGCCCGCCTAGAGGCCCTCAGCCCGCTCAAGGTGCTGGGACGCGGCTATGCCATCGCTACGCGAGACGACGGGCGCGCCATACGCTCTCCCGGCGACGTGGACGCAGGCGAAGCGATCCACGTCCGCATCATCGCGGGCCATATCCACGCGAATGTCACGCAAGTCGAGCCGTTGCGCACGACGCCATTCAAGGAGACCGATTGACTTCGCGGCGCTTTGCCGTCGTAGGTGATCCCGTGGCGCACTCGCGAAGCCCTGCGATGCACGCCGCGGCGTACCGCGCGCTGGGTCTCTCGCACACGTACGAGGTGGTGCGTGTCACGGAAAATGATCTGTTGCGCGTCGTCGAGGCGCTGCGCGCCGGCGAATACGACGGATTGAACATCACAGTGCCGCACAAGCAAAGAGTGCT
>JALYHX010000295.1 GCA_030776305.1 Myxococcota bacterium | reverse complement strand
GCCGGCGACGCGGACGAGCACGTGCAAGCGGCGCGGGGTGCGGCCCTTGGAGCGCTACAGCAGCGGGATTCAAAGCCACGCGGTCGCGACGTCAAGTAGCGCCGGCCCGCACCGTAGCGTACGCGGGCGGCCGACTCGAGTCCGGTCATGTAGACGAGATCGCCGTCCTGAGAAGGCTACGCGACGCCGGCTGTGCGCGTGGTACGCACCGCCGCCTCGAGCTCGCCCGCGCCGATGCCCCCCGGCAGCTCACTTTGCATGAAGTGCGCGCCCTCTTGAACCGACGCGACGAAGTGAGGATGGGTCGGATTTCCGAGCAACAGCGAAACACTGGTCACGGCGCCTCTCACGGCGGCGCGGAAAAAGCCATCGCCTTCAAACACGACTACCGTCGATATCGCCGCATACGGGCGGATCACGGAGACGAACTCGCGGCGGATGTCGGAATGCGGGAGCGGACAGGCTGGCTCGACCACGATGAACGCTCCGCGCGGAACGGCGGGCGCCATCGCGGCAAGGTGATCGCCCACCAAGCGTACCGTATTGGCCACAATCTCGCGTTTCCATACGAGGATGAAGACGCCGGAACAGAGGCCGAGGGCCACGCAATTGCTCGCCGCGAGCACTTGGCATCGCGGTTCGGAGCCGGCCCGATTGAGTGGCTCCCCCATGTGTACAGAAATACGGCCGATCTCTGGCGCGCCCTAAATTAAATGAAGTTCGACGAGCCGACCATCGAGCCCAATGTGAGTTTTGACGCATCAAGACCCCACAGCGGTGCATTCGCGCCAAATCGGTCGGGCCGCGCGGAAGAAGCGATGCCACGCTTCACGAAGCAAAGTCATTCCCATGGTTGTGCGTTTCCCGCGAGGAGTCCGGTGCGGCGATTCGTCGCCGGCCTCGCCCCCAATCTTCGGTCCCCTTCTCCGGTCCGCACCCGGGACGCAGACGGCGATGTGCTTGTCGTACGCGCTTCGTCACTTCTGGAACTTCCACTTCGCCATGACTCGCTCGGGAAGAAGAAAGCGGCGCGACGTAGTACGTTCGTACCATTGACCAGGGTGGCGCACGGGCGCTACACATCGCACTCCGCCGGTCGCTAGAGCGTCGCGGATATCGTGCCGTCGTCGGGCGCCAGCGCGTCCGCTGCGGCGAAGTGCGTCCCAACGCTGGCTCTCGGGCGAGCACGGCATTGGACGAGGCGAGTGGGTCCCGTGTTCTTGCGAAGAGTCGATGAAGGATCGACCGAAAGGATAATCCGCCCGAAATCGAGACCGGTTGGCGAGATTTGTTCGAGAGCCGCCGAAGACAGACGAAAACAAGAGACCTCAGGAGGCTACATGGAGCGGATGAAATTCGGTCACTCTTGGCAAAAACCCGCGTTCTGCGAAGTGAAGATGGACGCGGAAATCGGCTCGTATCAGGAAGATGATGATCGACGACCCCGGCCCGAACCGTGGGTGGGACGGAGTTCGACCGCGGCACTGCAAACGGCGACGCGCGCACGACATGCGCGGCTATCGACCGGAGTGGCCCTCGCGCTGGCGACCGCGATACTGGGGGGAGCGCCGAAGGCGCATGCTCAGGACTATTCCGTTCTGACCCAACACAACGACAACGCGCGTTCGGGCGTTCAAAACCAGGAGTTTACACTAACCCCAAGCGTCCTTCCGTTCATGACGCCAGATACGTCGGTCGACTCAGGCAGCATCGTCCAGGGTCGGGTCTACGCGCAGCCGCTGTTCGTCAAAGGCGTGCCCTTTCCCAGCGGGGCCCGTGATGTCGTCTACGTCGTCGATGACACAGATAGGGTCTATTCCTTCGCCTCGGCTCCGGACACTGGCTTCACAGGCATGGTCCTTTTGAACGTCCCAGGGCTGAACAGTCAGCGGTCACTGCTGGGCGTGGGCGAACACACGCAAATCCAAAGTCAAGGCCAGTCGAGTCAAATGGGAATCATGGGCACCCCCGTGATCGACGGTTCTACGAAACGGATGTACGTAGTCGCCAAGGTGGCCGATCCAAGCCGGCCACCGGCCCCTTACAGCAGTAGAACCGACAACGCCAAGTTCGTCCTCCACGTGCTGGATCTCGTGACGATGGCCGACGCATTTACTCCCGTCGTCGTAAGTGCCGCGGTGAATGTCCCGGGCGGGAAAGCGACGTTCGTGCCACTCGTGCAAATTCAGCGCACGGCCTCACTGCTCCTGAACGCCGGGGGCCGCAAGTACGTGTCGTTCGGGTTCGGCGCGTCCCCCGGCGGCGGCATTGGAGAGGAGAAGGCGCTTCAACATGGTTGGGCATTCACCTATGACGTCACGTCGGCCCCGACGCTCTCGTCGGCCTATTGTTCGACCCGTCAACCGGATAGCACCGTCGATATGAATCCAAATCTTCCAGGCGGCATTTGGCAATCTGGGGCGGGGTTCTCAGCTGATCCGGCCGGAAAGGTGTTCCTGGCTACTGGAAACGGATTGTCGGATGCGAACAACGACTCGGAGGCCATCGTTCAGCTTACGTCGCAGGGGAATTTCAACACCAAATTCACGCCAGCGAATCAAGCCGCGCTGACAACAAATGACAAAGATATCGGCGCCGGCGCACCGATCGTTCTACCGCATCCGACGGGTGCCTCCCGTGTGTTTCACATCGGTAAGGACGGCACAGGCTACTTGATCAACACGGCAGCCACTCCGCTGGCCCTGGGTCAACGGAGTTTCCAGGCCGTTGCCAATCCGAACATCAACGTTCCCGGCAAAAACGGCGGGGACGAAGTTTTTTGGGGTAACCCCGTATTCTACAACAATGCAGTGTACTATGTTGGCAGCAACGATTTCGTAAAAACGATTGCGTGGAATCCATCGACTGCGCTGCTCAGCAACATCGCGAACGTATCGGACGTAGCTGTTCCCGCTGATCCGCCGTGCGGTCATAGAGGTGTCGCATTGTCCGCGGGGAATAACGCGGGCGCGGTGCTTTGGGTAATGCAAGAGGGTGGTGGTAGCACTTGCGACAACACGGCTCTACTTGCCTATGATCCCACGAAGCGGAACTCGCCCGCGGTATTTACGTGGCACGACGCACCGAACCGCCAGAGGGCCCGTTTCCCTTCTCCGACGATAGCGAATGGCAACGTGTACTTAATCTCCTCCCCTGTCTCCAGCGGTCCGAGCAAGTTGGTCGCGGTGACGTTCTTCATCGGGCAATGAGCAGGCGAGGCAGAGTGCAGAACAGAGAGTACATCGAGTCGGCTGCTTGCTCCTGGCCGCCCAGCCCTCGCCACGCGACGTTCGCGACGCCCCCTTGCTGGGTCACGTGTTCTTCCGAAGAGTAAATGAAAAGATCGAGACGAAAGGATAATCCACATGAAATCGAAACGAGCGCTTCTATCTTGTGTTCTCGCGGCGGGCGCAATCGCGTTTCACGCCACGCCAGCGGCTGCCGATGAGACGATTTACGCCATCATTTACCTGACAAACGATAGCCCCAATACGTACTTCATTCCGTCGAGCGGAAAATACCTGAGCGGTGGCGAGTGGAGCACGGCGCACCGCCCCATGAACAACTCCACCTACAATGGGTGGACTGTCGGCGGCCATCCGCCCGGCGTCATCGGACCGGGCCAGACCATCGCGTTCGAGTCGCAGTCGAACGGCGGGTTTCTTGCGACGACGGGGACGGGCGGCTCGGTCGCCGTGCCCGGGGCGGGAGACCTTTGGTGGTCGGCTCCCTGGGGCTACTTTCATGGCTTCCCCGGTGAATTTTGCAACGGGGGTACAACAGCCGACGGTTCGAACGGGGGTTCGGCGCTCGACATTGCGGGCGGATTCAACGGATCCGGAGTCGGAGCGTTCAGCTGCACCTTCTCGTATCACATCTTGTCCAATACTCCGCTACAGCCTGTCTTGGGAGGCATGACCAACGGGCAAGCTTTGGCGAATGGCACACCCTTCAACACGGTGAGCTCGCAAGACGGGCGTCTCACTCTCCAATTGCAGGGCGACGGCAACCTGGTTCTCGTGGACTACGGGGTGAAACCCGCCGCGCCCCTCTGGGCATCGAATACGTTCAACACGACCGCCAGCGTCGCGCTCATGCAGGGCGACGGCAATTTCGTCCTCTATGACGTCGATGGAAATGCGCTGTGGTCATCCGGTACATGGAACAACCCCGGCGCCTACCTGACGGTGCAAACCGGCTTTCTCAGTTGGGGCATGATCGTCCATGCTCCAGGGGGAGCGCCGCTC
>JALYHX010000294.1 GCA_030776305.1 Myxococcota bacterium | reverse complement strand
CCGCCGGGACCAGCTCACAAAAGATGGGCTCGCGACGATGAACGCATCGAGGGGGAGCGCGGGGATGGTCGACCTGTCGCTTCATCGGGAGTTCGATGCGCACTGGGGGCACGCGCCAATTCGGTTGCGGTGAACGACGGACCGACCCTGCAGGCGGGAAGGCTGCGCGGAAAATTGCGTCCCGAATGGTAAGTGAGCCAGGCGTCTCGGACCTCATCACCTTACGCGCAATCCCTCAACCAACCGCGAGGTTCCCCCGATGATGGCTTGTCGCGTGCGCTCGTTCATTGTCCCCGCGATGGTGCTTGGCTTCCTCGACGCGTGCAGTGGTCCGTCGCAAACGAATCCCTGGGCGAATGCTGACGACGGGGGGACGGGGTCGAGCGGAAGTTCGGGCACCGGGGGAGCGTCCGGGTCCACCTCCGGGGGGTCGACCGCGTCGAGCGGCTCCGGCGGGTCGAGTGGTGCCAGCGGGTCGAGCGGGTCTGGATCCGGTGGTTCCGGTGGATCGAGCGGAGCCCCTGCAGTGACCGCCCCAGATGCGGGCACTTCGTCGAGCTCGAGCGGTGCCGCCACGGTGGCTCCCGATGCAGGCACGACCGTGCCGACAGTCGACGCCGCGGGTCCGGATGCGACGGCAAGCAGCTGCCCTGCGCCTCCGACCACGGAATCCGCTCAGGCGATCCAGGCCCTGAACACGCTCAACAACGTTCGCTCGCTGATGGGCGTTCCGTGCGCCGCGCTCGTCCCGGCGCTCGATACTTCGGCCCAAAAGCATTGTGATTACTATGCGGGAAACGCATCGAACATGATGTGCATCAGCAACCCTCATGCGGAAGTAGCGGGATGCGCGGGGTTTGTCGGCGCTAGCCCGGGCACGAGAGAAGCAGCGGCCGGCTATCCGAGCATGCGCGGTTGGTCCGAGGTCATGGCGTTCACGGGGAGCCCCACCCGCGCCGATCAGACTTGGATCGACAGCGTGTGGCACCGAATCCCGATGCTGAGCCCGTGGACCAAGGACATGGGCTACGGGGGAACGACCACGCCAGCCGCTTGCGACACGATCGACTTTGGGGGTCAGTCCTCGGCGCCAAGTACCCTTACCGCGCTCTATCCGTACAACGGTCAGACCGGCGTCCCGACGTCGTTCAATGGCCAGTACGAGGGCCCAATGCCGCCGGTGCCTCCGTCCGGGTGGCCGAGCGGCTATCCCGTCACTCTCTATTTGCAGGGTGGGGTCGTGCAGAGCCACCAGATCACGGTCGACGGGACGACGACGCCGATCGCTCACGTGTGGATCGACGGGACGAATCCGACGAACGCTCCCGACGACTACTTCATCTATACGTACACACCACTCAAAACCAACACGACGTACCACGTCCAAATTGCTGCAACACAGAGCGGCATGTCGCTGAGCTTCGACTGGAAGTTTACGACCGGCGCCAAGTAGTTCGGTACCCTCGAAGGGCCACAATCCTCGGCCGGCGTGTCATCGAGCGCCTAGTTGAACGCTCGCACGCGCTTGAACGCACAAACCTGGCATCTCGCTGATAGTCCCCCGTGCCGCGGGGCGCGCGCGGCATCAGCGAGAATTGCGTCGTGCGTGCATCATCCGCACGCTCCGCGCTCCTTTGCCACTGGCCTTGAAAGGTCTCGCGTGCAGTGAGCCAAAGCGTGCCAGAAGTGGCTCGGACGCCATGCCGGGAACACACGGTGGTCTCCGTCAACGCTTGATCGAACCACCTATTGACTTGTTGGCGCGCGCTCGTTGGCTGGCACGCTACGTGAACGGCCGAACTGGGTGCGCATGAACGGTTCACGACTGATGGTCAGAAGCGGGCTGACGGCGGGCGTGATTGCCATCGTCGCTGAGGGCTGTGTGGGGAAGGTCGCTTCGAACAACGAAGCATCGACCGTGCATCGAGCGCCGGACGGGAATCACGGCAGCGCGGGCTTCACTGAAATCGCGCCCGGCCTACCCGCTCTTGACGAGGCAGGCCCCGCCGTCGTCTCTGCGGTCTCGCCGGCCGACGACGCTGGCCTTTCGGTCTCTCCTGGCTCGCCCCCCGCGGAGGCCGGTTCTTCGGCTTGTCCCAACCCCGATCCCGTCGCCAATCCTGGCGAAGCTGGCATTGGCGATGAACTGTCCTATCGCCGAGTGACATTCCGGGTCACCAACACGGGCGCGAAAGACGTATATCTCTCCGGGCTGGGACGGGGCTGTACCGATTACTCGATCGACGGAATCGATGGCTGCCCGGTGCCCCTGCTCGTCTGG
>JALYHX010000293.1 GCA_030776305.1 Myxococcota bacterium | reverse complement strand
AGCGAGGGGCGCGCCGCGTCTCGTCGGCGAACTGCACGGCGCAGCCGACGTCGCTCGCGTCTTCCTCGGGCGCGCTCAGGCCGCGCGGCCCGCGCTCGTCGACGGCACGCCTGGCGCCGTGTGGGCGCCCGGAGGCCACGCGCGCGCGATTTGGGCCTTCAAGGTGGAGCGAGGCCTCATCGTCGAAATGCAGTTCATCGCCGACCCGAAGGCGATCGCGCGGCTCGACGTGTTGCTTCTCGATTGAGAGCGAACGGGCCCCGCCTGCGCAAGATCAGCAAACGTCGCCGGACCGCTCCGGGTCTGACGAGAGGAAACGTTCGAATCATCATGGCGATTTGGGGTAGCCAGCGGGCTTCGAACCGGAAGACGGCCAGAGGGGCGGCAGGTCCGTCGGAGTGCAAAAGAGCTTCCTGTCGGCGACGGAATCTGGCGCGCAGATTCCTTTGATGCCGAAATCGAGCACGCGCACGACGCAAGCCTCGCCCGACCTCTTCGATTCGCACGCCGAGTAGGCCTCGAACAGAATGTTCGGCTGGCCTTCGGCCGCCGCAGGGCGTGATACCAGACACAAGGCGAGGCCGCAGGTCGCGACGCCTCCGAAAACGAACTGGGCGGTTCTCACGAGTGCATAGGAGGGATGGAACATGGCAGCACCTCTTTCGACAGGAGGAAGATGCTTCGCCATTGTGACTGTCACTCTTCCGCCATGTTCACGATTGTTGCGAAGCCGTCGAAGACGGCGCCATCGGTCGCTTACTTTGGCAGCGCTCGTCGGGCCGCACGCGCCGACGGTGCTGAGCCTGGAGGAGGTCCAGGCGTTGATCGGGGCGATCCGCGTGACGCGCTACCAGGCGATCGTGATGGTGCTCTAGGGGGCGGGCTTCGCATCGCCGAAGCACTGGCGCTCGAAGTGAGCGACATCGACGGAGCGCGCGGAGTGATTCGCGTACGCCGAGATCCTCGGGTAGATGATACGGAAATGGACGCAGTGCGTTTTCCGCGCGTCAAAGGAGAGAAATCGACATGGGGAATGTCGATTGATCGAAAGCGCGCGAAATCGTGAGGGTCGCGAGGGGTGGGGCCCGCGACCCGAGGACGCGCGGCGACGAGCAAAGCGTTTGCTCCAGGGAGATGAGGACTCGCAGCGCTTTGACGAGCGCGAGATCCACCGGCGCAACGGGATTTGCGGACGTCATAAGAGCGCGTTTCGGCGGCGCAACTGGTTGCGCCGTCGTGCGGAGTGCTGGTGCGGGCCGCCTGGGTGGTTGCGGTGGTGGCCTCACGGCTCACACGGGGCTCCTCAGCGCGCACGGGGTCGGCCTGAGCGCTTGCGCCGACGAGACAAGCGCGCGTGACCGCGGCGCAACTGGTAGCGCCGTCGTGTCGAGCGCGTTGGACGCGGATCAATGCGCTTTGACGGACGGCCTAAGTCCATCGGTCGAGAAGAAGCGTGCTCTTGTCCTCGACGAGACCGCGTGCGCCAGCCACCGCAGCTTGTGGGACGACGAGACGAGCATTCCTCTCGGCGTCACCGGTGCTTGCGCCGTCCAGAAGAGAGCCCGCGCCGACGTCATGAGCGCTCATGAGCTCCAGACCAACGCGTGTGCCGCTTTCTCGAGCCCTTGGGACGACGAGACAAGCCCTCGTCCACTCGACTGCAATGGCTTCCTCGGCGTCACCCGAGGTCCCACCGCCCTGATGAGCGCTTGGCTCGACGGCAACGGCGCTTTGATCGTCGCCGCGCGTGCTCTTCTCGCCCGCGCAACGATTCGGGTGCGCGAGACTTCTGGCCGGTATTCTCTTGCGGGCCTCTTGTCATGCCCGCGTGCCTGCGTTGCTCGTCGTCCTGCGTCTTCATCACGCCTGGAACGTAACGCCTCGTCGTCATGGGTAAGCAGTCATCCACCAGCTGACCGACGACCGCATCGAGCCGCTCGAGCACATCGGCATTTCGCAGAACGTACGACCCGTACGCCCGAGCCCACCTCCCTCCCCCGGCGCCGCGGCTGAGGACTGGTCTCATCTCGTAGCAGCCCCCTCGTTCCCCCCCCGCGGCGCGGGTGTCGTCGAGGGGAGGCCCCGCGGGGGGAGGGCAAGTGCGATGCAGCACGTGAAATTTTGGGGGTGGGGGCGCTACCGAAGTGGTGCGCCGCCGAGAAGTCTAGGGACAGGCCCTAAGCCATCCGCAGAGCGCGTGCCGGCTTCTCCAGTCGCCCGAACGCGCGTTCGTACGAGCGGAACGATCCCCCGTCGTCGACGGCATCGATCACGGCGAGACCCGTCTTTTCGCCACCCTGCGCAAGCACGTACTCGACCCACGCCCATCTCGCGCTCGTTGCTCGGATGTCCGCGCGACCCTTGAGGCCGTGCCGCAAACGCGCGAGGCGCGCATCGACGACATCGATTCCGGCGAACGGTTCGCCATTGAGCGGCGTGTTGCGCTTCGGACAGAAGGGGGCGATGCCGAGAGCCACGGGCACGATTCTTGACAACGCCGCCGTGAAGGACACGCACTCGTCGACGTCGACGTCCGTCTCCCCGGGAGTGCCAATCATCAAATAGACCTTCAGCCGGTCCATGCCGTGCTCCTTCGCGAGCTCGGCGCACCGAACAAGGTGCTTGGGGCGGGCGCGACGGTCGAGAGACTCGCGCACGCGCTCACTCGTGCCGTCCATGGCCGTCGTCAGAGTGCGGTACCCGACACGCGCGAGGGCGGCGACGAA
>JALYHX010000292.1 GCA_030776305.1 Myxococcota bacterium | reverse complement strand
CCGCCAGCACGCTCGAAACCGATGTCGAAGCGGCACTCGCGCAGCTCCTCGCAAACGGCGTCGCGATCACCGGCGACGCCGTGAAGACGCTCGTGCTGCGGCCCGCGCTTACCGAAGCTGCCGCGCTGTGCGACGGCGACTTTGTCGACCGCGGTGACACGTCCTCGCCTTCGGGCTCCCGGGCCGCGGCAAGACGCACCTCGTCTGCGCAATCGGCCACGAGCTCGTGCGACGCGGACGCCGCGTGTGGTTCACTCCAACGTTCTCGCTCGTCCAAATGCTGCTCGCCGCCAAGCGCGACCTCCGGCTCGAAAAGCAGCTCGCCGCGCTCGGTCTTCGACGCCGTCATCCTCGTTTCTTCTCCCTCGCGCGACAGGCGCGTCGACGACTCGGCCACCTGCGCAATGATCGCCAAGCAACGTTCGCAGTCGTCGAGGTGCGCCTCGAATCGGGAGACGTCTTCGACCGCCAGTTCCCCCTGAACGAACATGGCAACCTGTGTCTGGTCCGGACAGTTCATGGTCGCCGATCAGGTCCGCCGCCGGTCCGAGGTGGCCCGACGCGCCCTCGACGAAGCAAACATCGAGGCTCTCGGACGAAACGGCGGCGGGCACGGTGCGCGAATATCGCCTCTATTGTCGCGCTCGGCAAGGGGACCCGCCTACGACGCTTCATCAGCGAGGGCAAAGAAGCCGCGCCACAGCGCCATGCGGCGTCGGGTGCTAGCCTGAGCCCCGATGGCCGCTGCGACGTCGGCTCTGCCGAAAGACCTGCCTGCCATGCAGCCCGAGCAGCGGATGCTGATTCGGGGTGTGTCGTGGAAGGACTACGTGATCCTGCGACAGGCGCTCGATACCCCGGGCCTGCGAATGACCTATTGCGAAGGAGTGCTCGAGCTCATGAGCCCGTCGCGAAATCACGAGCTGTGGAAGAAGACCTGCGCCCGCCTCATCGAGCTTTATGCATTTTTACAGCACCTACCGCTCCTCGGCTATGGCTCGACGACCTTTCGCAAGGAGGCCAAAGAGCGGGGTGCGGAGCCCGACGAGTGCTGGCGCGTGGGCTCAATCATGAGGGACGGGGAAATCCCGGACATCGTGCTCGAGGTAATCTACACGAGCCCGATCCTCGACAAGCTGCACGTGTATGACGGGTTGGAGATCCCAGAAGTCTGGCTATGGAAAGACGGCGTCTTCGAACTCTACCGTCGGCGAGACGAGGGCGGATACGAACCGGTCGAACGCAGCACGTTTCTTCCGCAGCTCGATTTTGGGCTGGTCGCTCGATTCGTGACGCGTGAGGACCAAGACGTCGCGCTACGCGAGTTCGCAGACGCGGTGCGGTAGGACGCTGCGCTGCCCGCTGAGCTGAGACTAACCCCAAAACCCGACCGTCGTCACGAAGAACGAGGGCTCGAAGCTCGAGACTGCCGAGGTGGGAAGTCGAGACGTGGTCGTCGCTACGCTTTGGCCTCTTGCTTTTGCCAGTAAGTCTCGCTTACTCGCTCGACGAAATCGACGAGATTCGGCTTCGTACGCACGTGTTTCGCGAGCGGACTGTCGGGAGGGAATGCGAGCACGTTGGCGATCGTCCCGAAGAGCGGCGCGTCGTACGACGTTGGACCGGCCCCGAAGAGATAAGGCTTGTTGCCGAGGATTGTCGAGAGGGCGTCGATATCCGAGTCGCCGTGAGACACCACGTTCTCGAGCTTGTGACGCCCCATTCCCTGACCCCATGCATTGCGCAACGTCTCCTTGCGAATCATGCGAGTGACCATCCCACCGATGACCGGCGGAACGATCGTCTTGAACTGCCGCGGCGAGCTCGGGCCACGTCTTGTCGTTGCCCCAGCGCGTGGAGAGGAGCGGCCAGTACAGGCTCTCTTCGCACGTGCGCCGCACGAGGTGCCCGAGCGCACGCTCCTCCGGCGTGAGATTCGCGTCGAGCGGATCGCCGAGTTTCGCTTTGAGGTGCACGATGACGAGACCCGAATCACCGACGACCGAACCGTTGTGCGTGATGAACGGAATCTTCTTCGTCGGCGCCTTGCGCGGATCGCCCAGAACCGCAACGTAGGGCGTTGGGTCATCCGAAGGTAGGTCTTGAGTTTGAGCGACGCCGGGGAGAAGTCGGGGATCCCGAAAGCTTCCCAGCCACCGTGAACGACAATCGAACCTTGGTTTGCTATGAGCCGAGCCTACTTCGTCGTATGTCGCGCCGTGACGAAAAGGATAGGACGCCGACCGCGACCCATCGCGACCCAAGTGAGCCTGATTTCGCCCGCGGTCGACGAGAGAAACGCCGCCGTGGCGCTATGCTCAAAAACGCACGATCCCCGAAAGGTCACGGGCACCGTCCCAATCCGGGATCACTTAGAGCATTTGAGAGAGGGTAGAGCGGAAATGCGGAACACCATCGAATCTCGGGCGGTCTCTGCGATCTCGGTCGTCGTCTGGAGCGGCATCGTTTGCGTCAGCGTCGGTTGCGGCACAACCGACGGCGGAGCCACGCCGTCGTCGGACGCGGCGACCGGACTGACCTCGGAAACGGGGATGAACGACTCCGGCACGCATGTGACTGGCATGGACGCCGCCGCGAACAACGGGGCGGATGGCGCCGCCTCCGAGTCCGGGGGTGACGAGGCGGCGTCGCCCGTCTTTCCTGGCGCCGACGGCGGCGTTGGCCTCGGCAATGATAGCGGGCCGATCGACTCGGGCACCGCGTCCTCTTCGAGTGACTCCGGGGGTATCCCAGTCGAGGGTGGTCCAGACGATTCTGCTGCGAACGTGTCCACCACGTTTTTCGCTCGATACGAGGCCGAGTCCTCTGCAAACACGCTGACCGATCCGGGTGAACGCCCGTCGACGGAGGGCGACCGGCCCTGCGCCGGGATGCCTGGGACGAACTCGGACGGCGTGAAGGAGGGGGCCAATTGCGCATCGGCAGGGCTTTCCGTTACGCAACTTCTCGGGCGATCCCCTTGCACGCCACCCAATTCGAACACCGGCTGCAAAAACACGGGGGCAGGGATCATCTTTAACGGGGTCACGGTTCCCGCCACGGCCACCTACGATGTCACGTTCTGGTACCACGCTGGAGTACTCACGGGTCACCCGGGGGTCGCAGATGTCTTCGGCGATGTGCATTGCGGTGGACTCAATTACAACACGGGACCGGGGAGCGGCTGTCGGCCCCATGTCATTTTGGTAAACGGTGTCCAGATGACGGCAACAGTGGCCGGCCAAAATGCCGTGTACTACCAGTTTCCTTGCTATCCCTCTGCGTGGTCGATCGTTCACGGCGCCGTGGTCGCCCTTCCGCTCAAGGCTGGAGCGAATACCATCTTCATCAAAGCGCCCCCCTTCGCGACAGGCGATGGCGCGGACATCGATGCTCTCGACGTTCAGCCGGCCGGGGCGGGCGCTCCGGCATTCCAGGCGAATGGGCAAGGAGCACCACCCACGCTGCCGATCGGGCTCGTCACGCCGGTGGTGAATTGGAATTGACGGCGAACGGGTGGCGGTCCTCTCCTTGTGCTGCGTTCTCCGTCGGCGTCCTACGGTGTCGCAAGCATGTTTCCGGGGGCGGTGAGTGCCGGACCCGTCGGCAAAGCGATCCATGAAGAACGCCGCGGCGACGACCCAAGGAAGGAACGGCTTACCGAATCGATGCTCGGTAGGTGGGGCAGGCGCCTCTCGCTGGCAAGGAAACCGCGGCACACGCGCCCGTCGCCGTTCCGCCCAGACTGAAAGGACCTGGGGTTGGCCACCGGCATCTATTGACTGCTTATTCGTTCAGGCGCAAAGACGCCAAGTGCCCGACAACACACGCCCCCCGCGCTATCTCATCGACCCCGACCAGCGGCCGACCCTCGGCGTGCGCGTCCTGATGACCGCCGTGGAGGAGATGGCGCGCGCTAAGGCCATTCAGCGATTTCGCGTCGTGTACAAAATGAACGATCGTGGGGAGCACGTCATCGCGTTGATCTTCCCACCGCGTCCACTTTGACGGGTCGCCGTTCCGTACGAGCCACCAGACGACCACGGTGCGCGCAAGCGTCTCGGTTTCCGAGGTACTTGGCGTCGGACTTCGGGCGCAGTGCCTCTATGCTTCGACGGAAGTGTCCACCATCGGGCCGTAATGCGTATACGTGACGTAGAGGCGTGGGGATGGCACTTCACGATGTGCGGGTACTGCGGACATAACTAAATATCGGCGCTTGGTAAACATCTCGCCGAGCGATCGAATCGTGATGGTCGCGGACGTCTTCGCGCGTCATCGGCAGGGACAGCGGCTCAGTGCGGTAGAAGAAGCGCCCGCCCTGCGCCGACCCCGTATCCGTTGTGACACGGAGCGGACGAAACGCGCCGGGCGCCTACGAAATACATCATGGTACAGACAAGCGATCCGTCGCAGTTGCGCGAGCCGCTCATTGGGAGCAGACTTGGTTCATGCGCTTGGTCGCCCCGGCCATCGGGATCCTCGGACTCGTCGCCTGCAGCACGCCAGCCACGGACGGCAGAAACTATGCGTGGTCGCCGCGGCCGGCTCTCGGGGCAATGCAGACGCGCAACTACAAGGTGACTTGGCTGGCTGGCCAGAGGCTGCGCGTCGAAAACGCTCGCGGCGCCGTCATCGCAGAGGCCGCCACGCTGGAAGACCTCGCGAGGATCGACCCGTTCCTCGAAACGGTATGCACCCACGCGAGTGCGAGCGCGAAGATCGACGCGAGCGTTGCCCGATCGGATCTTGGCCCCGGGACATCGGTTTCCCGCTGAATCGAGCTGTTCTCACAGCATCTTCTGCATGGTGACAGCGCCGAACGACCTCACCCTGCGGCAGCTCCAGTACGTTGTTGCCGTCGCGGACACGCTCGGATTTCACCGGGCGGCGGTCCGTTGCCACGTGTCGCAGCCGACGCTCAGCGCCCAGGTCCAGCAGGTCGAGGCGGTCCTTCGCGTGCAGATCTTCGAGCGCGACCGGCGGCGTGTTCTCTTGACCAGCGTCGGGCACGACATCGTCGCTCGCGCTCGGCAAGTGCTCATCGAAGTCGACGATCTCATCGCAGCCGCAACTCGGGTGCGGGAGCCATTTGCGGGGACGCTGCGCGTCGCCGTCATTCCGACGATCGCCCCCTACCTTCTTCCCGAGGTGATGCCTGCGATCCACGCCAAGTACCCGAAGCTCTCACTCATGTTTCGCGAGGAGAAGACTTCGGACATCGTACGCGACCTCGCCGATGGCGAAGTCGACGCCGGACTGCTGGCGGTGGTCCCGGAGATCAGCGAATTTGTATTTGCCGAGATCGCGAATGACGCCTTCGTCGTCGCCCTGCCGAAGGGGCATGCGCTTGCACGCCGGAAGCGCCTCACCCTGTCCGATCTCGAGGGCGTTCCGGTGCTGCTTCTGGATGAGGACCATTGCTTCCGGGACCAAGCGCTCGCTCTGTGTAGCCAGGCAAACGCGAGTCCGACGAGCTTTCGAGCGACGAGCCTGACGACGCTTGCGCAAATGGTGTCGAGCGGGGCGGGTATTACCTTGCTTCCAAGGCTTGCGGTTCCCGTCGAGAATCGGCGCGCACAACTCGAGATCCGGCCATTCGTGAAACCCGAACCGTACCGGACCATAGCACTCGCTTGGCGGCGCGGGTCACCTTATGCCTCCGCCTTCACGGAGCTGACGCTCACGATACGTGCGGCGTCGACGTGGTGACCGTCGACGTCAGAGCAGCACTCGGGACGCCAATGGCCGAGCTCTGAAGTATCGATATCCGATATCCACGCCGATTCCGTGGGCGACACATTAATCCATTGATGCGCGCCGCTCCTCCCTCGAAAGGCACGATCGGGTCACGTCGCGACAAGAAATCCTCTCGTCGCCCCCTATCCAGGATCAGGCCGCCGTTTCGCCCATTGCGACGGCGACCCTACCTGCCGACGGTCGCGACCCGAAGGAAAAACCATGAAGACCGCGTTCTCAATGACTCGTGTTGCCGGTGTGCTGCTGCTCGTCGTCGCCGCTTGCGGCACTTCGAGCGGCCCAAGTCCCGATCTGGACGGTAGCGTCGCGCCATCTGGGAGCTCGGGCGGGACCTCGGGGTCGGGGGGAGGCAACGCTCCGGGATCTGCGAGCGGTGGCAGCGGTGGGGACGGGGTCGTGCCGAATCCCGACGGTGGGCCCCCCAGCGGAAGCGGGAGCGGAAGCGGGGGTAGCGGCAGCAGCGGTGGTAGTGGCGGCAGCAGCGGCAGTCCCCTCGCGGCCGGCGACGCGGGCCCGACGGTGCAGCCTACGCGCGACAGCACGCAGCTCAGCATGGATCCGGGCTGGCAATTCATTCGGCAGGACGTGACCGGCGCGCAGGCGCCCGCGTTCAGCGACACCAGCTGGACGACGGTCAGCACGCCGCACACGTACAACGACGTCGATTCATATACCGTGCTCGCCAATCACAGCAGCGGCGACACGGCCTCGTACACGGGCCCCGCCTGGTATCGCAAGCACTTCAAGATCCCAACTCAATACGCAAACGGCAAAGTCATCATCGAGTTCGAGCGCATCAGGCAAGGAGCCCAGTTCTACGTCAACGGAACGTCGGTCGGCCTATGCGAAGACGGCATCACGGCTTGCGGCATCGATCTCACGGGGAAAGTCAATTTCGGCGCCACCGAGAACGTCCTGGCTGTCCGTGTCGACAACAGCAGCACTTACGTCGAATCGACCACCGGCACGGGCTTCGAGTGGGCGGGCAAGGCGTTCAACCCGAACTACGGGGGGCTCATCGGCCACGTTTGGCTTCATGTCCCCGGCAAGGTCTATCAGACCTATCCGCTGTACAACAATCTCCAAACATCCGGGATTTACATCTATCCATCGAACTTTGCCAATGTGATGCCTTCCCTGGGGGACCTGACAGTCAACGTCGAATCGCAAGTGCGCAATGAGTCAGGCAGCCCTCAGA
>JALYHX010000291.1 GCA_030776305.1 Myxococcota bacterium | reverse complement strand
GGGTACGGATGGCGAGCGAGCGCGAGCGCGGGACGAGCGTCCTTCTGGCCACCATCAGCGCCGATGTCGCCTATCGTTGCGACCGAGTCTCGCTGGCGATGTGGGAAAGAGACGAACTCTTCCGCGAGATTGATTCGGTAAGAACCCGAATGCACGGTCTCGTTCGCGAGGTCGTGGAAACGGCTGACGTCCCCAAGCCCCCCGGGGCATATGTGGCAAGAGAGATCCGTCGCCTCGGCATGGCCGCCCGCGCGCTCCTCGTCGAGCTACGCCGCTTCATGAGCAGCCGCGAGGATGTCGTGCAAATGCACACGGTGGCCGCCGACATGGCCAGCGAGCTACTGAGCGATCGTGTGCTGGACGCGCTGATCGCCGATGGTGACGAGTGACGATGCGGAGCGCCGTCGCGCATTGCGTGGCGATGCGCCGCTGGATCTACCTCGCGCAAAACGGTTGAGAATCCACGCATCTGCAAGTAGAAGTTACGCGGCATGGCGTGCCGATCTGCCAGTGCGGCGCTGACGCGCGGCGGCCGGCGGTGAGCCACGATCGTCGAGATCGTCGCACGGGCGCTGCAACGAGAGCAGTTGCAGGCGTCCTCGTGGTGTCGGCAATCGGGCTCGCTGCCACCCAGTCTGGCGCCCAACCAGCTTCCACCGGCCCCGCCGCGTCTGCCGTCACGCCAGCGGTGGAGACTCAGCCGGCGGGGTACGTCCCCGGCTATCGCCGCGACCCTACGTTGGGCATGTCGCCTTACGTGCCGCGCGTGGGCGCAATGCCTGGCGGTGTCACGCCCAGCTATGCCGCCCCCGTGCCACCCGACGAGTGGACGTTTCGCTGGAACGGATTTTTCAGCGCTTCGCTGCAGTTCAGCGAGAACCAGCGCGTCGTGGTTGCCGGGGGTCAAAGCAGGTCGGTGTTCCATGTACCGCCACAAACGCTGGACGAATACGCCTCCTTCGTAGGAACGAGCACCATGCCGGGGCAATGGGCACAAATCGGCTTCGTCTATGGCAATCGCACCGTGAGCGCGAACGTCAGCATGACGACCTGGAATATCACCGATCCCTCGACATTCTACCAAATTGGAAGTCAGCAGTTCATCAACAACGCGTATCTAGCCTTCAACGCGCCCACCATCGCGGGAGTGAGACTGCGCGCGATGACGGGTTATTTCTACAATGCGTACGGTGTCATCGGCCAATATGGCTTGGGGATGTACACGAACGCGATTGTCGGAGGCGTGCGGGGCGTCGGAGAAGACATCAACGCCGAGTACAATCTCACGGACACGCTGACCGTCACGTTGGAGGACGGGATCATGGGCACCCGCAATGGGATGGCCCCCCTCAACGTGACGCTGACGGGACAAAACGGCGCCGGTACGACGAGTTGGCCCGCGGCGTGGATGCATCATGTCCACGTCGGGTTCGAAAGAAGAGGGGAGCTCACCGTCCGCGCCCGGCTGCACTACCTCGACAACTGGGCGCAGGACGATCGTGCCCAGAGTCCAATCGACAATCCGACGACACGCCAGATCAATGAAGCGTACATCCAAGACGGGCGCATTCGGACGTACGGCGTCGATGCGAACCTGACTTCTTCCATATGGGGCTACATAGGTGCCGGGGTTTCGTACGTTCAGGCGAGCAATGCCTATCCCGTGAAGGGCCTCATCACATTCGGTGGTGACGGGGAGTCCCTGACCAACCGATGGTTCGGCGCGCCGTCCGGGGGCACCGGAAGGCTGCTGGTGGCGGGGATCAACTACGGGGCGAGCCTCGGAAAGATCGTCAGCTATCCGGTTCCTTTCACTTCGAATGGCCCGGATTTGTCTATCAATGCGGGCTTCGAGATCGCGAGCACATGGACCGAATTCGGGCCGTTCGACGGTCGCGTGCGACACAAGTACGGCGCCGATCTTCTCTATACATTCCTCCCGTTCATGGGAGTTGGACTCCGCGCCGACCGCGTCGTTCCGAACTCCAAGGACTCGGAGGAGACCTTCCATGTGATCGCCCCGCGTTTGGTCTTCAAGACCGATTGGACCAGTCGCGAAACGATTACGTTGCTCTACGCCCGTTGGTTTTACGGGGCCCATACTCATCCGGAAGCCAGCTCGATCACACCCGGCGATCGGCTCGACGATCAGCTCGTTGCCCTCAACGCTCAAATCTGGTGGTGACAAACATCCATGGCGCCAGGCATGCGGAGTCGATCGTGACGCGCCCACCGAGTCGCATTTCCTCGTTGCGTCGTTCGCCGCCGTGTCGGTCGATCGTGAGCCTCGCCGTTCTCATGGGCATCCTTGTCGTCGCGCAGGGCGCTCGGGCCGACGACCCCGACAACGGCACCGCAACGGAGTCCCTCGGCC
>JALYHX010000290.1 GCA_030776305.1 Myxococcota bacterium | reverse complement strand
CTCTGGAAACAAGCGCGACGGAGTCCTCAGGAACGGAACATGGATCGCAGATGGACAGTTCCACGGTGCGCTCCGCTTCTCGGGCAACGACTTCGTCACCGTCGACAACTTTCCGAATGCCCCTTCGACCTTCAGCGTCTCGGCCTGGGTTCGATCGGCCAACAACGACCCTGACGCGGGATTCGAGACGGTCCTCAGCACCGAGCTCGTTTTCGACGGCGGCTGGCAGTTGAACCTCGTCAAGAACTCGTCTACGACCATCCAGTTCGCATATTGGGACCGCGATGCGGGCGCGTACACGACATACGATTGCGATTGTCTGCCCGCCAATCAGTGGACGCACGTCGTCTCGGTGGTCGACGGCGCGACGCACACGCTGTCGGTCTACATCAATGGACAGATCCATGTGAGTCCAGCGGCGCATGCCGTCGTTCCCGGTACCTCCGCGCTCCTCATGGGGACGTGGTTCAGGGGAATGCGTTTCCTTGTCGGTGACCTCGACGACGTCTCGATTTACGATCGGGTGCTCGCATCCGCCGAAGTAGCCGAGCTCGGAAAGCATCCACCGCCAGATCCAATGTGATCGCACGATGATGCACCGTCATGTGGCGACATCGTCTCCACCAGGCTGATGCGCGTCGCGCGTCATCTCGACCATCGTGGCCCTGAAGCCGCAGCGCCGAAAGAGACGCTGCGCTGATTCATTTGCCACCATCGTCGAGAGGACGATCTGGGGGGCACCGAGTTGCCCCAGCGCACGGACGAGCGCATCGACGAGCATCCGGGCCGCACCGTGGCGGCGCGCATCGTTTGCGACGAAAATGTCCTGGATGACGCCATGCGTATCGATCAGAAGGTTCCAGTCCCGTTCGTCCAGGGTCCCGTACGCGTAGCCGATGACGTGCCCGTTCCGACAGGCGACCAGGATGATGGCCTGCGGGCGCGAAAGCTCGCGCGCGAACCATCGCGCGTAGCCCGCCTCGACGTTCTCGACGAGCAAAAAGCGCGCGGGATCTGCATCGTGGTGCATCCGCACGAGCTGCGCGGCGAGTTTTGCGACGTGCGGTACGTCGGCATCCCGTGCGGTACGAATGACGAGATCCTCGATCACAGTGGGCTAGTGTAATGGTTCGCGACGCGAGCGGCGGGCTACCACGACCGGGGCGTCACAAATCGCTTCTTGGTGCTGCAGAAGCGGACAAAGCGCGCGAATCATGACGTTTCTATTGACCCGAAGGCAGTAGAGGCGCTCTTCTCACCGTGAAGGAGCTTCGAACATGGCAAAACCGAAGACGACGAAGACCAAACCACTCTCGAAGAGCGCGATCCTTCAAGCTGTCGCAGACGAGCTCGGAGAGGAGATTTCCCGCAAGAGCGTCAAGCAGGTCGTGGAGACCCTCGTGGACATCGGTCACCGGGAGCTGAAGAAGAATGGCATCTTCGTGTTGCCCGGTTTCGCAAAGTTCGTCGTCGTGAAGAAACCAGCGCGACCCGCGCGTGAGGGGATCAATCCCTTTACAAAGGAGAAGCAAAAGTTCGCCGCCAAACCTGCGAGCAAGGGTGTGCGCGCAAGGCCCGTCAAAGCGATCAAGGACGCCGTAATCTGAAAGGGAGCAGCCGGGTTGCGACGGTCGGTCCGCCTCGCCATGACGAGCTGGGACCGAGCGCGCATTGCGAGAAGATCTCGTATGCTCGAATCAGCCTCCTTCCCCGAACGCGTCGAGATCCTGTCCGGTGGCAAACGGTTCTTGCTTCAGCACGCGACGTTCACAGACCTGGGCAGCGGGCAGTGGCAGGTGGAATTCAATGTCGCCGCTCAACCCGATACGATGGCCCTCGTCAGTGTGGTTCGGGGCGGAGGGGGCTCATTGCTGCTCTCGATCAACGACGGTCCCGTCGTTGGCGCCCACACGCGCTTGCGCCCACTTTATCAAACCATTCTCTCACAACCGGTACGCTACCAATTCGATTGGCCATAGAGCGATGGTTGGCGCATCACATCGGTGCACCGGGACCTCTGCTATGCGATTGCGTTCTCGAACGCAGCCAATCCCGGCCGCAATCCTGCGCTTATGCGGCGAAGGCGTCATGTTCGGCGCGCCGCTTCGCGAATGAGCGTCCGCTGCTGGCCTGTGCGACGAACTTTTCCGCGCCGCATGACCTCGCTCTGACGACAAGCCGCGAAGGCTCGCATGTTCGCGCGGCGCGGTAAAAGACAATGCTTCCATTCCGTCGACAGTGGAAACCATACCACATGAGCTTGCGCTCGCGACGATATGCGCGTAGGTCTTCCCTCCACTCACGCACGTTACTGGTTTACCGACGCTCTCTCGACTCTGGGATCGCGACTGGCCACCACGTGATGCAACGTGTGGACGTGGTGGATGAGCCACCGCGACCATCCATCCGATCCCGGCAGCTCATTGGACGGAAGGCACATCGGCGCTTCGTAATGACGCGCCATTCGACGAGCTGCTATGAGAGAAGTGACTGTCATGGGCAATCGACTTTACGTTGGGAACCTCCCCTTCACTGCGACGACCGGAACATTGCGCGAAGCATTCGCGGCCTCCGGCGACGTTACCGACGTGCACATCGTGACCGACCGCGAGAGCGGCCAGTCACGCGGGTTCGGTTTCGTGACGATGGGCAACGCAAATGAGGCGGTGAATGCCATCGCCGCCATGAACGGGGCCACCCTCGAGGGGCGGACGCTCCGGGTCAATGAAGCAGAGGAGCGGCCCAACCGCGGCGGCGGTGGTGGTGTCGGCAAGCGTGAGCGCTGGTAGCAAAGGAGAGGTGTAAATGGCTTCGAACACGACGTTCGCCAAACGCCAAAAAGAGCGTGCGCGCCAGGAAAAGCAGCGAGCCAAGGACGAGAAGCGTAAGCAGCGACGCGCCGAGGGCCCTGCTCCCCAGACCGTGGAGCCGGGGGTCGATCCGGACATCGCTGGAATCGTACCCGGTCCCCAGCCAGTGCCCGACGAGTCGTGATTTCCGCGCGGGTGGGATGACCATCTTGGCCTGAGGCGTTCTCGCGGACGGACGCCTGGGAGCGGTTCGCGTGCTCTCGGGTGTTTGTCGTGGCCGCACGTCTCACCGGTTCCCGTGCGAGTCCTTGCAGGTGCGGCCGCCGCGGACGCGTTCCCGGGCCGAAACAGGCGTCGACGCGGCGCAACAAGATGACTCGACGCGACGGACGCCGCGCTGGATCGATTCGGGGCTGATGCCGTTTCCGACAGCCAAGTCGAATCGAGCCGGGCGGACGTTGGTGAGCGGGGATGCTGCAGCGGTGGTTCAGAAGGGCAATGCGGCCGCGATGAACGGAAACGGCCAATTGTGATTCTTCCGAGTGGAACCGTCGGCGGTTTGACGTCGTTTTCGATCTCGGTTTGGGTCTATCCGAGCGCCGCTATGAGGCTGTTCCAGAATGTCCGCGAATGTCACTCGCCCGGCGCATCCGTGCTATTAGGGTATTCATGTCAAACTTTCAGTCGCAGTTGGGATCCCTTGCCGGGTCATTCGCGGATGCGGTGCTTCAGGCCATCAAGGGTGCCTCTCTCGAAGAGTTACTCAATGATTCTCGGCCAACTGCGACGCGGACTCGGAAGGAGCCTTCGAACGTGATGTCGCGCCCCAGCAGCCGTCGGGCCCCAGGGCGCCTCCCCCGTCGCTCGTCCGAGGATATCGCCAAGGCGCTGGCGCAGGTCGTAGCGCTGGTGAAAAACCACAAGCAGGGGCTTCGAGCAGAGCAGATCCGGCTCGAGCTGGGCATGCAGGCGAAGGAGATGCCCCGGGTCCTTCAAGAAGGCCGGTCGAAGAGAAAACTCGCCATCAAAGGCCAGAAGCGAGCCACCACCTATCACGCGAGGTGACAGGTTGATGCGGCGTCGGTCAATGCGAGACGGCCCGCCTAGGCAACTCAGCGCCAGCGCCCCTTAATCCGTCGCGTCGGGAGCCAATCCATGCGGCCGAGCAGCGTACCCACGGGCGTCGGTGGGGCGTTCGGCAAGATTGCCGTAGCCTGTGCGCTGCAGCGATAGAGAGGCCTCCCTCTGCGCGCACTCGGGGGGGTAAGCGTCTCCTCCCGAGGGAGCGACACGGGTATTTCTCGGCGGTCGCAGTATGCGTCATCCCCGATGCGCATGTTCGCGCGCGGCAATCTCCCCATGGATCGCGACTGTTCCTACGAGACGGAGGCGGGGGGATCGCGGTGCGCAGGGACAGAATCGAACTGTCGACACGCGGATTTTCAGTCCGCTGCTCTACCGACTGAGCTACCTGCGCAGCCCCATCGTGCGGGGCCCCACTGAGGGCCGGGCGGCGAAG
>JALYHX010000289.1 GCA_030776305.1 Myxococcota bacterium | reverse complement strand
CTCGATGCGCTTTGAAGGTGGTGGAAAGCGACAACCATCGTGGACCTTGTCGCCTGACATTGCTGGCCGAGGCGACATACCCCGCGTGACCTGTCGCCCGGACTCGCGACGATCGGCGACAGAGTCGACCATCCTTGTCGCCTGGCATCGCGGTGCGAGTGGCCCGACCTTGCGATGGTTGTCGCCAAAAGACGCGTGACATGTCGCCTCTCTTGCCTGTTCAAGGCGACAGACGCTGCTGGCAATGTCGCCCGACGCCGTCTACGTGGACGACATACCCAGTTAGGGCTGTCGCCTACCCTCACGATGATCAGGAACAGGTCACGTTATGTTCGTCGCTTCTCATCACCAGGGGTGTCGCCTGGCCCGACGATGGTTGTCACCAAACCTCCTTGTCGGTGTCGTTTCCCGCTTGCCAAGGCGTGAGGACCCATCCGAACCATCACCCGCAATGCCTTATTGGCCTCCGCCTCTCTATCTCCACGCGACCCGAGCGGAGGTCCGCACGGTTCCGGACCGCTATAGATTGTGGTCAGGCGCGGGCGGCGGCGGAATGGCCACTTCTTCCCAGACGGGTGTGTGGTTGCTCTGATTGGCCCCGCCGTACACCGCGCTGGCCGACGACTGATTCCATATGTAGAGCGCCGGATAGGTTTGAAGGTGCTTGTCCTTGTCTACCGTGATCGCCGTCAAGTAGAGCTGTGACGTCGGCAGCGGCGCGCTCAGGCCCATCTTGAAGTACATGGGGTTGAACGTGCGTTGGTCGCGCGACGACGAAAAGATGATCCAATAGTACGTCACGCCGTCGGAACACTGCTGCACCGATGGGGACCATTTGGGCCAGCTGTTCGTGATGCCCGGTACATTCAGTCCCATGCACGCGGGCGGGTCGTTTGCCGCGAGACGCGTCGGCATCCCCCCGGCCGATGGGACGATGAACACTTCGTCATGCGAATTGTAATACATGTTCTCGCTCGCCGGCGCGCGATTGAAGGCAATATATGAATCGTTCGGAGAGTAGGAAGGATAGAATTCGGCCCACATCGCCTCCGAAGCGCCAGCGACCGGAGCGGCCGCACCGCCTTGACGCGCGTTGTATGGAACGGTGTAGAGGTCGGCAGTGCCGCTCGCCAATCGGCCGTCTTTTCCAGCATTCGTCGAGACGTACACGATCGTCTTGCCGTCGTGACTCCAATTGGGAAACTCGGCTCCGCGCGAATCGCCGCTGCGCTGCAGGATGCCCCAGCTCGTTCCCTGGTCCTTGGCCACTCCATTACCGACGTCATACGAGTTCGTGCTCGCAATCACGGGTGCGTTCGAGCTCAGGTCGAACCATGCAAGCCCGGAGCTCGGCTGATCGCTGCATCCGCTCCCGTTCCAGGGATACCACGAAGCGCCCGTCGTACCGGGGAGGCAGCCATAACTCGAAATGGCGATGTGTCTTCCGGTAGCCCAATCGGTCTTCGAGAACGTCGAGAGACCGATCCACGGCTGGCTGAAGGCCTGTGCCCCGCCGGGCGTGAGCCACTGTGGAATGGCGCCGCCGGCGTCGCTGTCGACCTGCGCGACCACGCCATTCCATGGGTAAAAGTCGGTGAATGCGACGCTCTTTCCGCTGCCACCATCGACCCCGTCCGGAATCGCGGCATGGCAACCGATGCACTGGACCGACCCCGCCGGGGGCGTCATGCTCTGGAGCTGCCCCCCCTGATCGCGCGAAATCTGGAGCTGCACGATTGCCGGTGTGAGGACGGTCGACACGTGCTCGTCGCCCACGTTGAATCCTTCGAGCCACGACTCGTTGTTCTTGTCGCCGACCGCGGCCCAATAAATCATGGCTCCGCCTGCTCCAGCCGGTGCGATGCGGAACTTCGCCGTCGTAGCCGTAGGCTTGGATGACGGGTCATTCATGTTGACCCCCCGCACGGTCACCGTGATGTCTTGGCCCCAGATCGACGCTCGAATGGTGTCCCAATCACCGGCAGTGCCTGCCTTGTGTCCGTTGGGCATCTTCCAGGTCTTGCTCGTCGTATAGACGACGTAGTCGTTCACCTCGCTGCCCGCGTGCAGGCGGATCTCGAAGAGGTTCTGGCCGGCTGCAGGCGTGTACCGGAATCGCGGACGGAGCCAGTTTTGTGGGATGAGCGTCTGGTCCGGCGGTTCGACGAGGCATGGTCCGCCCGTCATGGATCCGGGGTCCGTGAAATGCGACGGTGCGTCCATCGGCGTGACCGGAGAACCGTCATCGGGATGCAAGTCGATGACGGGAGCGGCAGGAAAATCCGTGCACATCGACATGCACGCCGGTGTCATGAGCGTGCACGGCGTCGTCTGCGTGGTCGGAGGCGCGTGGCTCAAGTCGATGCCGCCACCGCCGTCGTCTTGCGATGGGCTTGCGCCGCCGCTGCCACCACTGCCGCCGCCACCGCCGTTGTCGCCGCTACCCCCGTCGAATTGCGAACCTGCCGCGCCAGGCTTTGCGCATGAGACGCTGCTCACACAGAGGATGGCACCCGCGATGCCCGCGTAAATCACCCTGACTCTGACCATGGGCTATGAGTCCTCCGAGCATCCCACCGAGAGAAAGGCGCGAACGGCGCCTTCGCTCATCGTAGCACTCAAAAGAGGTACTCGAGACGAAGGCGCCCACTGAGCATCTCGTCCTTGAACGAGATATTCATCATGTTCGGATTGAAGTTGGCGAGCGCATAGCCGAAGACGCCCTTCACGAAGAGCTGCTTCCAGAGCACGTACTGCGCCGCGCCGAACACCTGCCACTGGTCGAAGTCCTGATTGCGTCCGAGCGCGGAGTCGAACTGCTTATCGACCTTGAACGAGTAATTGACGCCAGCGCCGAGCAGCAAATTCTCGAGACCGGGGCGCACGTTGGCAAAAGCGCCGGTGCTGTAGATCGAATAAGTCTTCGCGGGGTCTTCACGTCCTTGCTGGCTCGTGAAGTCCACCAGGCCGTACGCGCCGTTGACGCCAAACTCCACCCACGGGTCGACGACGAACTGGAGTGCGGCGCCAGCGCCGCGCTGCTTGAGCTCTCCGGGCGATCCGTCCTTCTGGTCGGTCCGATCCTGGTACTCGCCACCCACTTTGAATTTGAGCCAACCTCCGTCGACAATCGCGACGGGTCGAACGGCCCACGTGTTCTGCCCCGTCTCGTTGCCGTATTGGCCGCCGGCTTCGAACCGAAGCCATTGGGTCGGATAGACGTGAATCGCCGCCGCGCCGGCGCTCTGCGGGCGGTACATCGCAAACGTGACGCCGTAGAGTTGTGGTTGCTGAAAAAGCCCGTTGCCGTTCTCCTCCGAGACGCCCTGCTCTTCGAGGGTGTAGCGATCGAGGCCCATCCCGCGATGGTAAATCTCCCACGCCTCGTAACGCCCGACCTGCAGGTCGAAGGCACCCCACCGGCCGACCTTGATCCAAAGGTCGTCGACGTCGGCCTGCAGCGGCGGCGCCCGTGATTGGTCCTCGTTTGCGACGAGCTCCGCCTGTCCCTGCACGAACCAATGGCCGTCGCTCCATGTCGGCGTGGCGCGCAGGACGAATCGCCCCTGCTGCACCATGAACTTGTTGCTCGGGTCGTTCTGACCGCCGCGCGCGATGTGCTCGTAGCCGGAGTCGAGCCACACGTAACCCGATACGCCGATCCCGGGCTTCGGGTAGTAAGGCCACTGCATCCCGTGAAACGTCCTCCACAACGAGCCGCCGTAAATGCCTCGGATGGGTGACGACGGATACGCGGAGGCGGGCAACCGCTCGATCGGCCCCAGGAGCTGGTTGGACGTGTCGGTCGCGGATGGTGCCGTCGAAGGCGTCGGCTTGAACGACGGTTCGCCCTGCGCCGAGTCTTCGGCAAACGCGCTACCCGACGTTGCGCAGATGGCCACAGCCACGCCGAGCGACGCGCGCGCCACGAGCCTTGACGTGCAGTTGGTCATGTTCATTCTCGAGCCAAACGCGCGGGATCAGTCCGTGTAAGCACCGCGCTCGACTCACATCGTGATCGTACCCGTGAGCGGCAAGCCGTCCGAGCTCCCGCCCACCATGATCTGGGTGTCTCCGGTCTGCCATTGCCAGCTGTGCGACGTCGAATCCCAGTACTTCAGATCCTGGATCCGCAGCGGAATGTGGACGTGCAACGTCTTTCCCGCCGGGATCGTCGCGCGGTGAAAGGCTTTGAGCTCCTTCATCGATCTCCGCACCTGCGAGCCTTTCGGATACGAGACGAACACGAACGAGACTTCGTCTCCGTCGACCGTACCGGTGTTCGTGATGTCTGCCTGGACGTCGACGACGCTGTCCTTGGTCACCGTCGTACACGGCACTTGCAGGTTCGCATAAGAGAAACTCGCATAGCTCAAGCCGTGCCCGAACGCGAAGAGGGGCGTAATGGCATTTTTGTCGAAGTACCGATAACCGACGTAGTAATCCATGGTCGTCGTCTTGTTCGCACCCACGAGCGCCGGTTCATCGCCGAACGAGTTTGGCCACGTCACCGGCAATTTGCCGCTGAAGTTCGCGTTTCCGAATAGCAGATCACCGAGCGCGTGCCCGCCGTCCTGTCCGGGGTACCACGCCATGACCACGGCGGGGACCATCGACAGCCATGGCATCGCGATGACGCTGCCGCCCTCGAGGACGACGACGGTCGGCTTACCTTTTTGGGCGACCGCCGTGATGAGCGGATTCTGGATGGGGACATTGTTGGGCGCCGGCTGTAGACCAATCTTCCCGTCGAGATCGAAGTTCGTCCGGTCGCCGCCGGTCCCATCGCTGGAGGTGTATCCTTCTCCTTCGTCCTGTGGCGTCAGCCCGGCCACCACCACGTAAAAGTCTGCGGCAGGGATGTTGTTGCGGTCCGTCCCACTGACGACCGTGATGCCCTTGGCGGCAGCGGCGGCCTGGATGCCGGCGAGCGGTCCGGTGCTATGCGCAGGGTCGGTATAGGTGCGGCTGCTGCCGAGGTCGCCGCTACGAACGTCGGTCGCGAACTGCACACTGCCGCTCTGGACGTCGGCTGATGTCGACAAGCTGAACGGTACCCTGGCTCCCATCACCGCGATGGTGTGAACGGAGCTCGGTATGGGGAGCGTCTTGTTGTCGTTCTTGAGCAGAACCATCGATTCGACGGCGGCCCTGTATGACAGACTGACGTGGTCGGGATTGTTCACGATTGAGAAGTTACCGGCATTGAACGACGACTTGCTCGCCGTCGGCTTGGTTGCGCCGGAAGGGACCATCCCGAAGCGAAACTGCTGCGCGGCAACGCGTGTCGCCGACGTGGTGATCTGGCTCTGGTTGAGCAGTCCTCCGGAGACGTCGGCTTCGAGCTGAGAATAGTTCATGTTCCAGGGCAGCTCGATGTCGAGCCCCGCGTTCACGCCGTCTGCCGTATTGCCGGTCTCCGTTCCGGTGGCGGGACAACCCGCGCCCCCAGGCATCGCCCACCAGTCCGAAATGACGAATCCCTGGAAGCCGAACTTCGTGCGAAGCATCGTCGTCAAGAGGTCCTTGTTCGACGTGCAGTTCGCCGTGACCCCGCCTCCAATCTGGATCTTGTTGTAAGCCGCCATGATGCAGGCGACCCCGCCGTCTTGAACGACCATCTCGAAATGACGGCCGTAGATCTCGTAGGCGGTTTGCTCGTCCAGAACGGACACGTTGCCGGAGTCGCGGCCGTTCTCGATGTTGTACGCGGCGAAGTGCTTCGCGCACGCGGGGATGTACGACTGCGCCCCCGACACGAATGCGGTCCCGAGCCGGCCGAGCAGATAAGAATCTTCGCCGTAGGTTTCCTGCGCCCTTCCCCACGCGGGGTTGCGCAGGATGTTGATGACCGGAGCGAGCACGACCTGAGCGCCCGCCGCGACCATCTCGTCGCCGATGGCAGCCCCGATGCGTTGCTCGAGGTCCATGTCGAACGCGGCGCCGCGCGCCGAGGCGGATGGAAATGTGGTCGCGTAATCTCCGTTAGGAAATGTGTTCTTCGCGGCGACGACCGTGGAATAGGGGACAAGGCACACGCCGCGGGGGCCGTCGCGGAACCTCATCGACGGGATGCTCGTGTTCCCCGAGGGCGGATCGCCGGCAGACCCGCCATTTCGAAAGAAGTCGTTGTAGTTCTGGTTCATCGTCCCGCAGCCGGACCGCGTCCCGCGCATGATGTTCGCCTGCTGGGGAAGGCTGAGACCGCCCACGACCATTTGGGCGTCTGAACTCGCTTTCGACGCGATGACGTAGCCCGGGGTCCACGGGTCGGTGTACGTCGCCGCGCCGCACGCCATCCTGCCCGCGTCGACGCTCGCGTCGGGAGCAACGAACATATCGCCAGCGTCTATGCCTGGCGCCTGGAATCCGCCGCTGGAACCGGAACCGCCGCCACTGCTGACCCCGCCACTCCCGCCCCCGGTACCACCACCACTGCTGGTACTGCCAATCCCGGTACTTCCCGAAGAGCTCCCGGTGTTGGTCATCTGCCCCCCGCCCCCGTCCGTTCCCGTGCTTTCGAGACGACTGCAAGAGGCCGCCGCGAGGAGGGCGCATGAGAGCTCAACGACGATTGCCGTGAGGCGCGCTGCAGCGCGCAAGCGACGTTGTCGTGCGATCGAAAACTCGTGGTCGCCCATGATGCCTGTCTCCTTATCCTCGAACTGAGCCGAGCCGCGAGTGTTCTTGGCCGGTTCAAACTTTACATTGCCGCACGGAGCCGGCTCCAAAACGAGGTACCACCCGGCGACGGCAATGCAGGTGGTGTCTTGGTCGCGTGGCGGGCCGAGCGCGGCTCATGTTTCGTGCGGGATGCACCCCGCCATAGCACACTCTCTCGGTATACCGTTGAGCCACGTCGGCGTCGGGGGGCGCCCGGCGCTTGACCTCGGCCTTTGCTCAACGTTATGGGGCTCGGCGATGCGCGTTCGAATCGCCTCCGCTGCTGCGGTTTCCGTCATCATCGCTGCTTGCATGCGCCCCCGTGGTCCGGTCGCATCTTCAACATCCGCTCCCGTCGGATCGCGCACCGCTACCATGGCTCCCATGGCTCCCATGGCTTCCGTGGCCAAGCTCAAGCCGGCGCTTCATCGCGGTATCAACCTCGGCGACGCGCTCGACGCACCGAGGGAAGGAGAGTGGGGAGTCGTCCTCGACGCGTCCGACTTCGTGTCCGTCAAGCAGGCGGGGTTCGATCATGTCCGGCTGCCCGTGCGTTTCAGTGGACACGCGGCCTCGTCCACGACGTACGCCATCGATGGTGATTTCTTCTCGCGAGTCGACTGGGCGATCGATCAGGCCCTCTCGAACGGATTGGCAATCATCGTCGACTTTCATCACTACGGCGAAATGATGGAAGCCCCCGACGAACACCGTGGGCGCTTCGTTGCCATGTGGAAGCAGATTGCAGAACGCTACAAAGGCCGTCCGGAAGGGGTCGCCTTCGAGCTCCTCAACGAGCCAAGCGGAAAGCTGACTGCGGACAAGTGGAACGACACTCTGGAGGAGACTCTGCACGTCGTGCGCGCGTCGAATCCGACGCGCACTATCATCGTCGAAGGGGTGTTCTGGGCCTCTGCACACAACCTGCGTTTTACGTTGAAGGTGCCGTCGGACGATCCGAATCTCGTGGGCAGTTTCCACATGTATCAGCCGATCCTTTTCACCCACCAGGGCGCGAGCTTCATGCCCGCGGAGTTCCATACGCAGGGCGTCCTTTTTCCAGGCCCGCCCCCCCAACCCATCGCGCCGGCGGCGAGCGAGGTCGATTGGGTTCGCAACTGGTTCAAGAGGTACAACGAGCTGCCGGCGGACACGAACCCGAGCGGTGAGGCGACCATCAGGGAGGAACTCGACCTCGCTCAAGGGTTCGCCGAGCGCACGCACCTGCCGGTCTATATGGGCGAGTTCGGAGCCATCGACAAAGCGGACCCCAAGTCGCGCGAGGCCTGGACACGGACGACGCGCGGGGAGGCGGAGCGACGCGGCTTCGGGTGGGCCTACTGGGACGACGGCGGTAGCTTCAAGGCATACGACCGCGCGAGCCGTACCTGGGTGCCCTATCTGAAGTCGGCGCTCTTGAACTGAACCCCCCCGCGCGCAGGAACACAGCGCTCACGGCACGATCTGAAGCGAGCACCCGGTCGTCCTCGACATGAGGAAGATGAGCGAGATTGCAATCGCGAGAGTCACGACACCGAGCCCGATGAGCTTCGGCCCATTCCAGAGCTTGTCTTCCTCGGCGAACCTTTTCTCGGCGATCTTTTCCGCGCTCTGCATCGAGCAGTCTCTTAGGCGACCCCCTTACGCATTTCAAGGAGTGCCAGGGCGATCAGAACACTCTCAGCGTTCGATGTCGGCGCAGCAACGGAACCCCGTCGAATAGTCGAGGTGGCCCATCGCATGCGCGGTGGTGCGATATCGACAGCCGTCGCCGTTCAGATGCGTGTCGAGGTAGTACCCACCCTGAAATGTGCCCGCGGGATCGTCCACCCATTCATGGAGATTGCCGACCATATCGAAGACGCCATATTCGTTGGTGCATCCGGATCGCTCACCGGTGCGAGTGAGCGTCCCATCGAGCTGATTGAGGCGGGGGTCCGACATATTTCCGGCCGCGCCCCACATCCACCGGTGCTCGGGTTTCGCATCGAGCTGGGGGTTGAAGAAGCGCATGCTGCTGCGACCGTTGTCGTTGCATCGTCCGACCTCGCGAACGTTGCCGTACGGGAACACCGTGGACTTCGGTCCCATGCACGCGTTTCGCCACTCGTCGGGCGCACAAAGGCGCTTGCCGCTGCGCTCGCACGCATCGCGTGCGCGGACCCCGCTGATGTATCCCTGCGGGTAAACGCCCCGCACGCTCACGGCGTGCACGATGACGTTGCTGGGGACGACTTCGAAAAACGGCCACGGCCGCTCCTGGCTGCCGGGCAGATCCTCGACGAGCGCCGCCTCATAGATGTCGATGCAGTGCGACGTGCCGATCGCCACCATGTCCGCAGGACAACCGGTCGGGCCACGGCGCAGGGCGACAGCTCCGATCGCCTCTTTGGGGGGCTCATCGGTCACCTGGGCACTGCGCCCCGTCGCGGATGTCGTGTGCCCTGCGGTGGACTCGCCCTCTCCACTCGGCTGCTGGGACGTTACGGCGAGCGCCCGGCCGCGCTTCTTGAGCCTCGGGCGAATGCGCGACTTGGACGGAGGATGCTTCGCGCAGCGGCCGACGTCGAACGGTTCGGCGGTGTCCTTCACGCCATCGGCGCCGAGCGCCGGGGTCGAGTCCGCGCCCGCCCAAAGGATGAACGACGCGGCGATCAGCGGAAACAGCAACACGTAACGAACGAATACCCGTGAGTGCGCCAGTTGGGAACCCCTTTTCGGTGGCAAAGGTGGGTGCAGTAGGTGCGGGTGGCTCGCCGCCCTGCCCCGACCAACTTGTGATGGTCGCTTTGATACGGCCGCTGCCCGAACTTTCTTTCGGGCTCTCACCCCGCGCGGCGAAGTGCCGCGGTAGATTCGTTTACGCGATGCCGCAAGACGCGCAGCCTTCGATTGCCCTGCCGTCGAGGGTCGGCCTCGTGCTTGCCGGGGGTTCTGCGCGCGCGGCATACGAGGTCGGCGTCGTTCGATATGTGCTCGAGGAAGTCGCGCGTACTCTCGGGCGAGATGTACCGATCGACGTCATCTCTGGGACTTCTGCGGGGAGCATCAATGCCGTCATGCTCGCGGCCTTTGCGGACAGGCCGGCTGCCAGGAGCGCGATGCTCGCGCGGCGTTGGACGGACCTCAGCCTCGAAGACGTCGTACGCCCATCGCCGCGCGGAATCTTGCCCATCGTGGGCCGCATGCTCGGGCGCGCTCCGCGTTTGGAGGTGGGGGCCACACGACGCGGGGGAATGTTCGATCCGAGCGGGATCGAACGGATCGTCCGCGAGGCGGTGCCGTTCGGCGCAATCGCCGAGCACATGCGAGCAGGACGTCTTTCCGCCGTGTCGATCTCGACGACGCATGTGGCCAGCGGTCGCACCGTGGTGTTCGTCCAACGCCGGGAGGGAGGGCTTCCTCGGTGGGGGAGCGACCGGACCATGGTGGCGCGCGCAACCCACATCGAGGCCGAGCACGCGCTTGCCTCAGCGGCGGTGCCCCTCTTGTTCCCCGCGGTCGAGATCGATGGGCAGTTCTACTGCGACGGAGGTTTGCGGCAGAACGTTCCCCTGTCACCCGCGAGACGACTCGGCGCCGATGGCCTCATCGTGATCAACCCGCGCTACATCCGCGAGGACACTCCTTTGCCCGCGGTGGCGGAGGAGCGGGAGCGGCTCTACCCCGACCCGCTGTTCGTCGTCGGCAAGGCGATGAATGCCCTCCTTCTCGACCGGATCGAGAACGACATCCGCCGGCTGCACAAGCTCAACGCCGTACTCGACGCCGGGACGCGCCGCTTCGGCCCGGCCTTCGTCGGCGAGCTCAACGACGAACTCGGACACGCCGGCGAGAGCCCGCTTCAACCCCTCGACGTCGTGTACGTGCGCGCATCCCAAGACATCGGCCAGCTTGCCGCGGAGTATGTTCAGTCGGCCGAGTTTGCGAAACGCGTGCGCGGGTTGATCGGTCGAGTCATGCGGCGCGTGGCCGAGGGCGAGAGCGAAGCGGACTTCTTGTCGTACATTCTCTTCGACGGAGTCTTCGCCGGCCGACTCATCGAGATGGGTCGAATGGATGCCCGCGCGCGGCACGACGAGCTCGTTCAGTTTTTCGCCAAGCGGATCGGGTGAAGAAACTTCGTCAGTGTTCGTGACCGTGGTGGATGTCGGAGCCATGCGAGTGCGAGTGCGAAAGAGTGTCGTGACGGTGACCGTGTGAGTGCGCACTTGCTGGATAGGCGTCGTGGTGATGTCCATGATGGCCGTCGTCGTGGCGATGTGCGTGATCGTGCTCCACGGACGCATGGACATGCGGATGGTCGTGCGCCTCGGTGAGATGCAACCACACGCCGATTGCGCAGAATGCTCCCCCCGCAACCGTGGCGATGCCGGCGGCCCGGTCGCCGAGGGCCCTTGCGAGGACCGCACCGACGAAGGGCGCGGCGGCGAAGATGGACCCTGTACGTGCCGCGCCGACCAAGCGTTGTGCACGCAGGTACAAATGCAGGCTTGCCCCGTACCCGATGGCGCCGCACGCTGCGAGCGCAACGGCGGGCGGCCAAGAGGGCGCATGCTCGCCGACCGCAAGCGCGATGGCCAGCGAAAGAGCCGCACCGAGCCCGCCTTTGGCGACGACCACCTGCGTCGCGCTTCGGTCTGCGAGAGGGCGGCCGACGACATTGTCCGCTGCCCACGCGAGCGTCGCACCGACGATCGCGAGGGATCCGTACCCTGCTCCGAACGTCCCACCCAGACCTTGGACGACCAAGAGGACCCCGCCCGCCACCATCGCCGCGAGGGCCCAACGGACCCGCGCACCGACCGGTTCACGCCAAAGCACGTGCGCAAGCGTGACCGTGAAGACGGCCTCGAGGTTGAGCAGGAGCGATGCGGCGACGCCGCTCGTGCGGCGAAGGCCCCATGCGAGTGCCACCGGCGCGGCCACCGAGCCCAGAAGGGCGACCGCGAGAAGCCTTCCGCCGTCGGCCCCGCGCAGTGGGGCGTCGCCGCGCGCTGGTAGGAGAGCCGAAAGAAGGGCGGCCCCTGCATAGAGGAGAGCGGCGGTCGTGAACGGCCCGACTTCGCGGCCGAATCGTTGCACCAATGGCGTCGTTGCGCCAAAGGCGACGGCGGAAGCAAGCGCGAAGGCGCCGCCGGCGGCGATGGGCGTACGGGCCACATCTCGAGCCTAGCGCCTGCTCACCCGTCTATGCTGCTCGTCATGCTCTGGTACGAGCTGCACCGCTATTTGCCTATTGCAGCGCGCGTCGTCAGCCTGTTCTTTTGGGTCGTTGCACTGGCGCTTATCCCTTTCGTCCTCGTCCGGCGCAAGGAGCCACCCGCGACCATCTCTTGGATCCTCACGCTCGTCTTCCTCCCGGCGCTGGGTGCCGTCTTGTTTCTCCTCTTCGGCCGCGATCGGGTGCGCTGGCCGGCCAGGCGAAAGCGTCAGCTCGATGCACTCGTGCGCGCGCAAGTGGCGGCCTCGCGCGACGAGACTTCCGGCGCGGGCCTCTCGGCCCAGATTCCCCTCCAGGACCCGTTCGAGCGCGCCCTCTTTCGAATCGGTGCGGGCCTCACGCACTTGCGTCCCACGAGCGGCAACCGCGTCGACGTGCTCGTCGACGGTGCCGCCACCTACGAGCGCATCGGCGCCGCCATCGATGCAGCGCGGCACCACGTCCACGCCCAGTATTACCTGATACGCAATGACAAGACCGGGCTCTGGTTTCGCGACCGATTGATCGCTGCGGCGAAGCGGGGCGTTCTCGTGCGTCTCTTGCTGGACGGCTATGGCTGCTTCGCGCTCGGTCGCGCGTGGCGACGACCGCTGCGGAAGGCAGGCGTTCGAACCGCAGAGTTCTTGCCGATGCGAAGCGTCCTGCTCCAACCGGTGAACTTGCGCAACCACCGCAAGATCGTGGTCGTCGACGGCGAGGTTGCGTTCACGGGTGGGTTCAACGTGGGCGACGAGTATCTGGGACAGATGCCTGGCGTCGGCGAGTGGCGCGACGTGCACCTCCGCATCGAAGGGCCTGCTGCCGCGGAGCTGCAGCGCGTCTTCTTTCAGGACTGGGCATTTGCAACGCGAGAGCCGATCGAGCCGAGCGACTACTTCCCGAAGAACCCGCCTATCCGTGGCGACGCGACCATCGCCATCGTCACCAGCGGTCCCGACACGCGCAACGAAGCGATTCACCGGCTTTTCTTCGGCGCAATCGTCGGCGCCGAGCGCGAGCTGCAGGTGACCACCCCGTACTTCGTCCCGACCGAGTCGCTCATGGTCGCGATGGAATTCGCCGCGATGCGCGGCGTGGCGGTGAAGCTCCTGCTGCCTGGGCGCTCCAACCACCGCGTGACCTTCCACGCGGGGCGCAGCTTCTACACGCCTCTACTCGACTCGGGCGTAGATCTACACGAGTACGTGCCGGGGATGATTCACGCCAAAACACTCGTGGCCGACGGGAAGGTCGCGCTCGTCGGAAGCGCGAACATGGATCTGCGTAGCTTTCGGCTCAACTTCGAGGTGCATGCCCTCGTCCACGACGCGACGACGGCCAGCAGGCTCGGACAAACCTTCGCTTCGTACGCGGCGAACAGCCGAGGGGTCGACCCTGACGCGTGGCGGAATCGCGCATGGACGCTGCGTGTGAAGGAGGGGGCAGCGCGACTGGTTTCGCCGCTCCTCTGAGATCAACGAGGCCGCACCGAGTGGATCATGTCCTCGAACTGATGGGCGGCCGCGCGCACCGTCTGCTCTGGACCGGTGAGCTTGAAAAACCAGAGACCAGCCGGCGCCTCGACGATCGCGCCGATGAGTCGCCATCCCGGCTTTTCAGTCGGCGTCGCGACATTCTGGCGGCCCGGCATCATGTTGCCGGCAAAGGTTCCCGTGACCTCCAGGAACGTCGTGTGCATCCCATTGATGTCGATGTTCATCCGCCGCGGCGTTGGAAGCGCCGGATGAAACTGATCGACCCATCGCTTGACGTTCTCGTCGACCGTGCCGCCCTGGTGGGGACCGAACGTCATCACGACGCACTCTGCGTCTTCGGGGTCCTTGCCGACGCGCGGAATGACATACTCGGCAGCGCGAGCCGGGGTCTTGGGCTTCGACCGCAGGAACATGGGCGGATCGTTCCAAAGCAGCGGGAGATCCGGCTTCGGGGGCGGGGTCGTGCTGGAGGGCGGGGCCGCGGTGGAGAGCGGGGTCGTGGTCGAGGTCGTGGTCGCCACCTCGACTGGAGCCTTCGAGCAAGCGACCAGGGCCAGAAGGGGCAGGAGCGGGGGTCGCATCGCGGGTCACTCTACAACGTCTACGCAGCCGCGCGCGCCGCGGCCCGATCGAGGATCGCGAGGCAACCGCCCAGCGAGTCGCATCCGTTGAGCTCCTGCCGCACCGCCCCTGCCCCGGGCAATCCCTTCAAGTATCCGGCGAGATGCCGGCGCGTGCAGTGAACACCGAACGGCTCACCCCGCCACGCGACGTTCTCAATCAGGTGCTCGCGACAGAGTGCGATTCGTTCGGCTGCCGTGGGCGGCGCAATGTCCGTCCCGTGATCGAGCAGCGCACGCGCTTCACGAAAAATCCATGGATGCTCGATCGCCCGACGCCCCACCATGACTCCCTCACACCCCGTTTCATCGATCGCGCGCCTCGCATCCCCGGCGCTTCGGACGTCCCC
>JALYHX010000288.1 GCA_030776305.1 Myxococcota bacterium | reverse complement strand
TTCCCGCGCAGCGCAGCGTCATGGGCGCCCGTTTCGAGCCACCCAGCGGCCTGCTCCGCCACGCGCGCGACGGCTTTGCGGCGAGCCTTGTCGGAGTCTTCCGAGAAGAAGGCAGCGACGACGAGGTCACCCAACATACGCGCCTTGACGAGGGCATCGTTGGCCTGGCGCCACAGGTCGGCGAGCTTCGCGGTGTCCGGTGGATCCCCAATCGCGTGAATTTCGTGCCGGAGCTGCTCCGCGCGCTTTACCGCCTCTTCGACCGCGGGCCTCGTGACTGCGATCTGGGTTCCGGCAGACACGTCGAGGCTCATCGAAACGATCTGCTCGCGAGTCAGGCCCACGAGCGAATCGCCGCATCGCAGCGCGTGATCGACGAACGTGAACGGATGGTCTTTCGCGAAGGTCACGAGCCACATCGAAAGGCGCGCGAGGTCCACGGCCAGCGGGTTCTTGTCCACGCCGTAGAGGCACCGCTGTGCGATGAGCCGCCGCGCGTGAAGAAGCGGGTCCTCGTCCTTCGGCAGATCGGGCATCGTGCCGGTCCGCCGCCACGCGAGGACGAGCTGATCGGCGAGCTGTCGGCACGCTTCGACGAGGAACGCGCCGCCGCCCATCGCCGGATCGCAGACCTTGAGATCGAGGATTTGTGCTGGGGTCACGCTGGCACCGAGACGCTCGAAGATGGGACGTAGCGTCGTTTCGACGATCGGCGCGGTGAGCGACTTCGGCGTGTAGTGGCTCCCGGATTTGCGGCGCTCTTGCCCAGGTTGAAGGTAGAGGCTGCCGGTCGGAATGAGGCCCGGTTGCCGCGACGAGATCCGTCTCGACAAGGCCGCGTGCAGCGCTTCGACGCTCTCCGCCCCCTTCACCTCGGACGCCGCCTTGTCCTTCAAGTCGAGCGCGGCGTCTGCCTTGAGCGTCTTGAGCCGATCGGCGCCGGGGCGGCGGAGAAGCTCTCCCAGGTTCATGACGACGTGCTCGGGCGTCACGCAGAGCGAAGGTCCCTCGGCGACCTCCAAGTCGAATCCCATCAGCCCCTCGTACACGCTGCCGATCTGTTCGACATCGAGGCCCTTGTACTGGAGGCGCTCCGCTCCGAGCACCAGAAGCTGTTGAAGCACCCGGAAGACGACGCCGTCCCCGATTCGCGGAAGCTCGAGAACCTCCCCGTATTGCCGCACGCTTGCCGGCAGGCGCCCCTCGAGAAACGGGAACGCATCCGGGTTGAAAAAGTCCCCCTTTCGCGCCGGTAGCACGAAGCCGTCGGCAGTGCGGACGCCGTCGTGGAGCATTCGGAACAGCGTGATGACCCGTGCCCATCCGCCGAAGCGATCGTCGAGGCCGTCGCCAAAGCGGTCGCGGTCTTCGAGGAGCTGGGCGTAGAGCTTGGTCAGCGAGTACGAGCTGGCGTAAAGGTCGCGCTCCATCGGCAGGAGACCGCGTTCCTCGGCGAAGAGGACGAACACCATTCGCATGAGGACGGTGACGAGGCCGGCGTACATTCCCTGGAGATTCCCGCGCCGCAGCTCCCCGAGAATCTTCCCGCCCGCGACTTGATCCGCGTGCTCGAAGCCGCGAAGAAGCTCCCGAAGAGCATCGAGGATCTGCTCGCGGAGGGCGACCGAGACCGTGTTCTGATACTCGCGGCTCGCCTTGAGGAGATCCGCGAGCCGCTTGCCGGGCCTCCCGGGCTCAGCCGGCTCCATCGCAACGAGGCGCCGCTCGTTGAGGAGCATGTGCATCGCGCCGAGAAGCTCGCGGCCATCGACGCGCAGAAGGTTCTCGAGCTGGAAGTCGATCCAGCCCGCGCTCTCCCCTTTCGGAGCGTAGACGAGGCGGAAGACCCGGCCGTTCATCAGCAAGCCGACGTGTACGCCGGTGTCTCGCAGCAGGCGCTCGAACTTCTGGTGAGGCGTCGCGGTCCACCGCGGGTCGTCCGACGCGGCATCGAGTGGGGCGTTCGACTTGGCGGGAAGGCCGACGAGCAAGACAAACACGTTCTCGTCGTCCGCCGAGCGAACGGCGAAGTTGGGCGCCAGCACCTCACCGCCGTCGAGGTTCACCCTCAGCGCCTCGGGGAGCTTGTCTCGTGCGACGACGAACTCGTCGGACCAGCCGAGGATCTCGCGCATGAACGCGCGCTGATCGAGAACGACGCGGCCTTCGCCTGCCATCTCCTTCAACGCGACCTGAAGCTCGGTCACGGGCCACGTGATATTGGCCTCCGCCGCCTTGAGCGCGGCGGTCGTGATCACCAGCCCTTCGGGCTGGGCCATTCCGATCCATTCCTTGTGAAGGCGCTCGTTCGTGTCCATCGCCGTCACGACGTCATCGGCCAGAGGTAGATGAGTCCAACGCGTTCGAGGCGGAAATGCTTGACGTCGTACAGCGCACGGAGGCGTGTGGGTTCCCCTTCCAGCTCCTCTTCGAGGGTCGTGAGTCGCTTCTCGATGTGCTTCGAGTCGGCGCGTATTGGGC
>JALYHX010000287.1 GCA_030776305.1 Myxococcota bacterium | reverse complement strand
CGCCAACGCCGTCTGCTGCGCCGGCGGAGACTACTTCGAACGCGCACGCTCCAACGGGCGCGCCGAAGTAGGGAGGTACCAGGGGTGCTGCTTCCACAAGCGGAGGCAGTGCCCCTGGTTTTTTGTGCGACACTGCCGCGCGTCACAGGCTTCGGTGACAATCTCCACTACGGTATCGGGTACACGAGCAGACGGCATTCGATCGGCCCGTTGTAGAGAGCCCACGAGCGTGCGGGCGCACGGTTCATCGCTTGCGCGATCGCTGGGGTGCCGACGAGCAGAGCGACCGTGTGGCCATGCATACGGCCGAGGACGCTTGCGAGGTTGTCGTAGAGTCCCGGATCGACATTCAGGCGCACGCCATACGGCGGATTGGTGACTACGAATCCGGGCGGATCGAGCGGCGTGAGACTGAGGACATCCTGCCGCTGCACCGTGACGGAAACCCCCGCGGCGCGTGCACTCTCCCGCGCGAGGACGATGGACCTAGGGTCCACGTCGCGAGCGATGACCTCGGGTCCTTTGTCGATACGCGCGGCGCGCGCCTCTTCGCGCAACGCGCGGAGTCCTCCCCGAATCGTGTCGTCATGGTTGGCCCATCGCTCGAGCCCGAAACTGGGTCGCGTAAGGCCCGGCGCGATCCGCTGCGCCCAGGCAGCGGCCTCGACCGCGATCGTGCCCGCGCCGCACATCGGATCGATGAGCGGGCGTTCGCGATCCCAGCCTGAAAGACGCAAGACAGCTGCCGCGAGCGTTTCCCGGATGGGGGCGTCGCCGGCGCGCGCACGCCAGCCGCGGGCATGCAGTGAGCTTCCCCCGGCGTCGAGATAGATCGTCGCGCGTTCGCCTGCAACGCGCACGGCCACGACCACGTCGGGGTCGTCCCTGTCGACCGAGGAGCGCAAACCGTAGCGGTCGCGTTGGCCATCGACGATGGCATCCTTGGTCTTCTGCGCGACGTACTGCGAGTGGGTCAACCGACTCGACCGCGTCGTCGCACGTACGGCGAGCGTCATGTGCGGCGTCAGCCATTCGGCCCAGTCGATCGCGCGCACGCCAGCGTAAAGCGCGGCCGCGTCCGGAGCGTCAAAGCCAGTGATCTCCAGCAAAACGCGGACTCCGATGCGCGACCACAAGCACGCGCGCGCCGCATCGACCAGGTCGCCTTCGAAATGCACCCCCCCGCGATCGGCGCGCACCGGTCCCAGCCGAAGCTCGCGTAGCTCATCGCGAAGTGCGGGCTCGGTCCCCTTCGCGGCAGTGACAAAGAACCGCACGGCAGTGAGTTGTAGTCGATAATGTGCCTCGACCCCGCGCGCTACGACAGCTTGCGGACCATCTTCGCGATCGCCGCCAGGTGCCATGCGGCGAAACTCAAGAAAGTAGCCGCAAGGACGAGCACCCATCGGGCACGTGCGGGATCTTCGCTGTCGACGAGCAACCATGCACCGGAAGGCAAGCGTTCGTGCGTGGTCCGCTCGATCGCGCTCGCGAGTCCGCGATGGCGTGGTCCGCCGGCCTCGAAGCGGACGAGACGGCCCGTGAACTCGCGCGGGGGCTCCCATCGGCCGCTCTCCTGGCCTTCCGGGACCCGGACCTCGACCCAAATGTCGCGGCGCCCCGCAACCGGCATCGCGCGGAAGGTATCGCCAGAGAAGAGCCTCTCGTAACGAATTCCGCCGGCCGCGCCGAGCAATGACTCCCCGTGGACGAAGCGGTTCTCGCAGGGCGTCAACGCGGCGTCACCGGCGATCCGCAGATCTCCGAGGCTGGCGGCAGTGGACACCGTCATCGCGTAGGCGACGTCGTGCCTCAACGCGAGGACCATGGCCAGCGCGGCAAGGGCCGCCACGCCGAGAACGCTGACCGTCAGCGCCCGGCCCTGCCGTGAAGGGTCCGGCAAGGCGACGAGCTCCGGGTCGAACTGCTCGTCGAAGTCGGCCCTCGCAAGATGCATCGGGGACGGAGCCGAGGGGATGTCACCTGACACGCCAAGCACAGCATACACCGACATCCGGGGTCGGCGGTTGTTCCCGCTTGGCGTGCGGCCGCCGCCGGCGGTACCGTAGCCTCAATGGCCGCCGGGAAACCTGCTGTTTGCGCGTCTTGTGGGTTTCAGCGAAACCCGCCCGGTTCTGCACGCTGCGCATCGTGCGGCGCAAAACTCGAGGAACTCGGAAAGGCAAAGCGAAGCCGCGAGGAAGAACTCGCGCGTCGCTATCAGCAGGAGGGCGTGAGCATCCAGTGGCTGCTCATCGCTTTTCTCGTTCAAGGCGTGCTTACCGCGGCGCTCGTCTTCGGGCTGCCCATGGTCTTGCCGACGCTCGACTTCGAAGGCCAAAACGGAATGCTGGTCTGCATCCCGGTCTGGTTTCTCGGCGGACTCCTCGTCGGGATGATCTCGCCGGGGCGCACGTTCGTCGAGCCCGCGGTCGCGAGCTTGCTCGTTGCCATCCCGACCACGTTCCTTCTGATTCAAAGTCAGACGGTCCGCACGATGCCGCTGTTTCTTTACCTGATCTTCGCGGCCATCGGCATTCTGCTCACGCTCATCGGCGCGTACATCGGCGAGCGGATCCAGCTAGGCCCGCCGCCGAAGACCGCCGAGTGAACGGCGCAGCCTTCGACGTCCTCGTGGTCGGCGGTGGCCCGGCCGGCTCGGTATGTGCGGCGCGCCTCGCTTCGCGCGGGCGGACGGTCGCGGTACTCGAGCGCGACCGTCATCCGCGGTTTCATCTGGGGGAGTCGCTTTTGCCAAATAGCCTGGGCGTGCTCGAGGCGATCGGCATCATCGACGAAGTGCGCACGCGTTTCATGGTCAAACGCGGTGCCCGCTTCGTGGACGGCAAGGACCCGTCTCGCGCCGTCCGCTACGCGTTCGGCGAGGCGTTTCGCGCTCGATGGGACCACGCTTTTCAGGTGCCGCGCGATGAGTTCGATGCCATGCTCTTCCGTCGCGCCGGGGGCTGTGGGGCCGAGCTCCGCGAACAATGGGAGGTGACACGCGTACTTTGGCAGGAGTCGCGTGCAACAGGCCTCGAGGTGCGCGCGCCGGACGGCTCGATCCATACTTTAGAGGCACGCGTTGTCGTCGACGCAAGCGGCCGCAATGCGGTCATTGCGCGCGGTGCTGGTGACGTCGAACGAATTGCGCATCTCGACCGGACTGCGCTCTTCACGCAGGTTCGTGGGGCTTGGCGCGATCTCGGGGACCGCGATGGAGACATCCAAATCGTCGTCTTCGGCCGCGACCAAGGCGACCGCGGGTGGTTCTGGTTCATCCCATTCAGGGACGGCCGAACGAGCGTCGGCGCCGTCGTTTCGAGCTCATGGGTGAAGGCGCATCGTGGCTTGGGCGGCCCGGAGGAGCTCTTCGATGCCGCCGTCGCCGCGTCGCCGACCGTCACTGGCATGCTCGATGGTGCGCAGAAGTGTTTTCCGCCTCGTGCCACGGCCGACTTCAGCTTCCGCGTGCGCACGCTCTGCGGCGATGGCTGGCTCGCGCTCGGCGATGCCTCGGGGTTCATCGATCCGCTCTTTTCGACCGGCGCCCACCTGGCGATGCACGGTGCGCTGCATGCGGCCGATGCCATCGACGAAGCGCTGCGCGACGGTGATATTTCGCGCGCGCGTTTCGAGTCGTGGGAGCGCGAGCAGCGTAGGGGGGCCGAGCTGTTCGTTGGCGCGGTGCAAGCCTTTTACACCGGCGACCTCGTATCCCATCTTTTCGCCGAACCGCAACACCCGTTTCTGCGCCGCGCCATCACATCGCTTCTCGCGGGCGACGTCTTCGACAACGACGCGCGCTGGGCGCGGGACATGCGCGAGCGCTTCCCCGTCCACTAGACGACCGCCGTTCCGATGGAAGGGCGGTCCGCGCGCATTCGCGTCGCGTTTTGCTTCAATGACCGGCACGCCGGATGCCCTTGGTCGCCACCCTTGGTCCGGCGCGACGACCGCAGCTACACCCACGCGTATGACTCGCTTCGCTCGCTTCGCTTGGGGGCTCCTCGCGTACGACGTCGGCGTCGTGGCTTGGGGCGCGTACGTACGAGCGACGGGTTCGGGCGCGGGTTGTGGGAGGCATTGGCCTCTCTGCAACGGCGAGGTCGTACCCCGGGCGCCGCGCGTGGAGACGCTGATCGAACTCTCTCATCGCGGCACGAGTGGCGTTGCGCTCGCTATGACATTGCTGCTCTTCGGTTGGTCGTTGCGTGCGTACCCGCAAGGACACCCGGCTCGGCGCGGAGCGGCGGCGGCGGCTTTCTTCATGATCGCCGAGGCGCTCATCGGCGCCGGCCTGGTGCTCTTCGAGCTCGTAGCCCACGATGCGTCTGCGAAGCGGGCACTCGGTGTGGGGATGCACCTCGTGAATACGTTTTTTTTGCTCGCTTCGACTGCGGTCACGGCATGGTGGGCGTCCGGGGGGGCGCCCATTCGCGTGCGCGGACAGGGGGTTGTGGCCTGGGCCGCGGGTGTTCCTCTTGCTGTGATGCTTATCGTGGGTATCAGCGGTGCCGTCACGGCACTCGGCGATACGCTCTTCCCGTCCGTATCCGTGGCGTCTGGCATCGCCCAGGACTTTGCGCCCACCGCGCACCTTTTCTTGCGCCTCCGAGCGGTCCACCCGCTGCTCGCCGTCCTGACGGCCATGGTGATCGTCGTGACCACCGGGATCATACGCAACTTGCGGCCCGCTCGTGCTGTTCGCATTCTCGCGCGCACCGCCGCGGCGCTCGCGATCGCGCAGGTGGCAGCGGGATGTTTCGACGTCCTCGCGCTCGCGCCGCTGTCCTTGCAACTCATTCACCTGGTACTTGCGGACGCGCTGTGGCTGGCGCTCGTGTTGACCGCGGCGGCGGCGATGTCGGAGACGCTCGTGCCGCTCGCTCCCGTCGCGTTCAAGTCCGCGGGTGGGCCGCTCGAGCTGGCCACTCCACGACGCGAGGATCGACCCACCCTCGATTAACGAGGGGCGCGACCTGCCCGTTCGTCCTCTTCCGCGATCGGCGCCAGGCCACAAAGCGCTCCGAGTTGCGTGGGGCGTAGGGGCGGGCGCGGAGTGCCGCCGACCCGCCGCGCATTGCCAAAAGCTGCGCACACAGCGCAACGCAACCCCTGCCCTGACACCACCCGGT
>JALYHX010000286.1 GCA_030776305.1 Myxococcota bacterium | reverse complement strand
CCAAAGTCCACGAGCTTGACTTCGAAGGTGTCGTTTTGGCCGGGCATGCTGCCCGCGAGGATGATGTTCGATGGCTTCACATCCCGATGAACGATGCCCACGAGATGGGCAGCGGCGAGCGCGTCGCAAACGTCGGCCGCAACGTGCACACTCTGAACGAGCGACAACACGGCGCGCCGCTGACGCTGCGCAATGTCTTCCCCCTCGAGCCACTCCATGGCGATGTATGGTTGCCCGTCGCCGAGCTGGCCGAACGCAACGACGCGCACGATGCACGGGTGGTGCAGCCCAGCAAGGACGCCGCCCTCGCGGCGGAAGCGGGCCTCCTCGCCGCCGTCGACGCCCGGTAGCGCGATGACCTTCAGAGCGACCGCTTGCTTGGTCATCTCGTCCTGCGCGCGATACACGACGCCAACGCCGCCGCGTCCGACCTCACGCTCGATCACGAAGCGTCCAGCCAAGAGCTGCGACGGCTTCGCGGTCATCCGCGTTTCCCCGAGCCGACGGCGAAGATCTCGGTGCTGATGGGGCGTGTGCCCTCGGGACGGATGAGGCGCTCGGCCGCGTAGTGTCGACGTAGCTCGGCACGAGCCAAAGGAAGGTCGCCGCTCATGAAGATCTTGCCGACGAAAGCCCCGCCGGGAGCCCCCAGCCTAGCCGCAACGGCGACCGCTCGCATGAAGAGGTCTAGGCTGCGGGCCTGGTCGGTGATTCGGTTACCCGTCGTGTTCGGCGCCATGTCGCTCAAAACGACGTCATACGGCGCGAATGTGTCGAAGAGCGCATCGTCCGGAGCGAAGACGTCGCACGATCGGAACGAGGCATTCGCAGGAAGAGGGACGGTCAGAAGCTCGAGATCGACAGCGAGAAGCTTACCCGTCGGGCCGATGCGGTCGATCGCGTAAAGAGACCAGCTTCCGGGCGACGCGCCGAGGTCGAGAACGCGCATGCCCGGGCGAAACAGGCGGACCCGGCGGTCGATTTCCTCGAGCTTGAAAACGCTGCGCGCGGGAAACCCCGCATCTCGCGCGGCACGCGTGAAGTGGTCAGGCTTGGCGTACGGGTTCTTGGGCCGGGGCATTTCGTCGTTGTCACAATGTTAGCGTGATCGCGGAAAGGGCGGTCGCATGGTGCGAGGCTTGCTGGGCCGCTGCTCGTGCGACGAGAGATAGAGGAGTCCGCGCATGCATGAAACGCACGTCGATCTGTCGAACTCGGCGCAGAGAGGGGATCGTGCCTAAAAAACGGACGGCACGCTTGCGACCGAAGGGCTCGAACGACGTCGCCTGTCCTTTCTGTGGAGAGGTCGAAGAGCTCTTCGTGGATCTGGGTGGTGGCGAAACGCAGGTGTACACGGAAGATTGCACCGTCTGCTGCCGGCCTCGGCTCGTTCACGTCGAGCCGGGCGATGCACCCGGAGAGGTTCGCGTTTGGCTGGAGCGGGGCGAGTAGCCGCAGACTTCGGTGGATTCGGGCGTCCAAGACCCGGCTGGGGTGACAGTCACGACGGAGCCGTCCACGATTGCGCGAAGCGTAAACCCATTCGGGCTACTAGCTTGACGCGACCAGGGTCCCATGATCCGCCTCGTCTATTCGAACCGCACCGAGGAGCTCCTCACCGAACTTGCGACGCGAGTCCGCGCGCAACAAGCCGCGAGCGGTCCGCTGGTGCCGGTCCGCATCGTTGCGCCGAACTCCAGCGTCGAAGAGTACGTCCGACTCGGCATCGCCCGCGAATGCGGTGTCGCTGCGAATCTGCATACGATGCAAATTGCAGGCTTCGCGACCGACACCATTGCTCAGTCGTCAGAGGCGTGTGTCGCCGACGCCCGCGCTTTTGAGGCGATGGCGCTGACGCTCCTGCTCGACGAGTCTTTCGTAGCCCAAGCCGACCTTTCACCCGTGGGGACTTATCTGGCAGGCGGCCAATCCAAGGACGGTGTCCATGTTCGCCGTGTGCAGCTCGCCGCATGCGTCGGCAAGCTTTTCGAGGAGTACACGAATTCGCGCGCGGCAATGCTCGCCCATTGGTCGCAGGGAACGACGCTCGACGGCCGCTACGCCGAGGCCGAGAGGTGGCAGCGCCGCATGTGGCTCGCGATGGTCGGTGATAGTGGTCTCGCGCGGGCGCGCGAACTCGTACCGATGTACGAAGCCATCGCCGCGCTGCCCCAGACGGTGGGCTGTTTCGGCGGGGGCGCCGTGCACGTCTTCGGTTTCGCCCACTTCGCGCGTGCTTTCCATGACCTCTTTGCACGCGTCGCCGGCGCGGGCGACGTCTTCATTTACTCGCTCAGCCCCTGCGAGGGATTCTGGGAAGACTTCGACCGACGCGATCCGTCGCTGCTCCGCCTCTGGGCGCGTCCAGGGCGCGAACACGTGCGCGCGCTGAACGCGGTCGCCGGATTCGATCACGACGACCGTTTCGTCGAGCCGGGCGCAACGCTGCTTGCTCAGTTGCAACGGGACTTGTTGCGGCGCGAGCCCGCGCGCGAGAACCTGGAGTCGAGCTTTGCATTCGAACACGACGAGAGCATCATCTTCATCGAGCACGCGAGCATCCGCCGCGAAATGGAGGCCGTGGCGAGCGAAATTTGGCGCCTCCTCGAAGACGACGCGACACTCCGCTTCGACGACGTCGCGGTGCTCCTGCCAGACGCAGACGCGCCGGCGTATCTCGCTCATCTGACGGCGGTCTTCCGGGAATCGCACGACATTCCGCACCAGTTGGTGAACGTTCCCGTGGGTAGCCCGGGACACGTTTCGGAAGCCATCGATCTCCTTCTGTCCCTTCCGTCGGGTCGCTTTACGCGGCAAGAACTCCTGGGGCTGGCGGTCCACCCTGCAGTCGTGGCGTCCCTCGATGACGTCGACCCCGGACGCTGGCTGGAATGGTGCGACGCGCTTGGCATCGTGCACGGGGCCGACAGAGCCGATCACGAGGACACGTACATCGAACGGGACATTCTCAATTGGGATCAGGGCCTCCGGAGGCTCGCGCTCGGTGCTTTCATGGAAGGCGACGCAAGCGGCGAGCGGCGGCCGTTCGAGCTCGAGGAAGAAGGGTACGTACCGTACGAGGTTGCGGTGTCCGAGCGCCGTGACGCATCGGCCCTGGGCTTGCTCGTCCGGTCACTCGTCGCGGACGCGCGCTTCGTCCAGCGCGCGGATTTGCGAATGAAGGAGTGGGCAGCCCTCCTCTGCGCGCTCGTCAGGACTTACGTTGCACCGACCACAGACGCAGAGGCAGAACCGCTTGCACGCTGCTTGCGACGACTTCACGGTATCGGGGACGTCGATATCGGGGATCAACGGGTTCCTTACAGCGTCGCGTGTGAGCTCGCGCGCGCCCGACTCGCAGGACTCGAGCGGCGCCGCGGCGCGGAAGGCGTGTTCGTAACGCGTCTGGCGTCCATGGGTGCATTGCCGTTTCGCGTCGTATTTGCGTGCGGCATGGGAGAGGGGCGCTTTCCGTCGACGGATGCCCCCGACCCGCTCGATCTCCGCTGGGCGCAGCGCATCGAGGGCGACGTCACTGGACGCGAGCGTGACAAGTACGCGTTCCTCGAAGTTCTGCTGGGCACTCGCGATCGCCTCTACCTCTCGCACGTTTCGCGCGACCCGCTCACAGGCGACACGCTCCTTGCGTCTTCGGTCGTTCAGGAGTTGTTTCACACGCTGGAAAGGGGGTATCTGCGCGACCCAACGGTCCTTCGACGACACCATTCACTCCGTCGTTGGGATCCGAGCTACTTCCCCGATTTGTTCTCTCGCGGCGAGGTCTCCCGGCTCGGGACGATGCGCCTGCCCGAGGCGCAGGCCGAGGCGCGAACATTGGCGCTGCGGCGCAGCATGGAAGCAACGGGCGATCGTGTCGACCGCGAGGCTGTCGAGGCGCGAGCCGGGTCGGACGGCGCGTGGGCGGCTCTTGCGGAACACCTGCGCATCGAGCGCTTGGAGGAAGTGACGCCGCATTCCGCGACACGGATGGTCATCCCCATGTACGCGCTGACGAAGTTTCTCGACTTCCCTCTCCAGGGCTGGGCACGCTTCCGCATTGGACTCGACGAATTCGAGGAGGAGGACGCGCTCGCGAGAGAGGACGAGCCGTTCGAGACGGACATCCGTGACGAGACCCTGCTCTTGAGGGGGGTTCTCTTTGCGACCAATGCTCGAGACGGGGTGGAGCAGGCCTACGACGCGGTCGTGCGTGATCGCGAGCTTCGCGGAAGCGGTCCGTCCGGTGTCTTTGCCCAGGGCGAACGCGTCCAACATCTTCATACCCTCGAGAACTGGAAAGAGCAGCTCGAGACTCTTCGAATCCCGCTCGAAACGATCGAAGTGCACCGTTTCGGTCGCGCGGGCGAGCACGCCAACGCCGATCATGCACACCCGCCTCTGATCGTCGAAGTCGAACTTGCCGACACCGCGGGCGTCACCCGAATCGAACGAGTCGAGATCGGCGGCCGCACGCTCCCCATAGGCCGCCACCCTGACATGACGAGGGTGTCGATCACGCTGATGCGCCGGGCAAAGGACGGCAAGGACGACTGGGAGCGGGTCGATCGACAGCGGACGACGCTGCGTGCCTTCGTGGATCACGCGGTGCTTTCCGCATCAGGCATCGCCGATCGGCGTCCGCACGCATCGGTGGTCGTCGTCGCGACACCCCAAGGAGCGGTCGCCGATCGGGTCACGTTCGCGCCGATGACGCGCGGCCAAGCGATCGCTT
>JALYHX010000285.1 GCA_030776305.1 Myxococcota bacterium | reverse complement strand
CGCTTGGGGGGTGTCGGCGGTGGTCCACTCGTGAGCGGGGGTGACCGGCTGGGTCGCGCCCATCGCGTCGCGGTCTTGTCCCGAGAACAGCGGGTTCGTCCCGATCTCTTCCATCGAACCGCCAGCTTCCCGAAGCGCCTCCTCCAGCAGCTCCGCTGCTTGCTTCATCACGGTGAGCTCTGGCTTTTCAGGCCCGTCGTTCTGGAATCCCGTCTTCGGGAACATGACGCCTCCGGCCGAAGGCCGCGGGGGCATCGTAGGAGCAACCGGAATAGGAGTGCGCTTGGGCGGCGAGGCCGATCCCGGTGACGTCCCGGGCGGCGACGACATGGGCCTGGGCGCCGACGAGGCTCCAAGGCCCAGCATCGTTGCTTTGCGCGGGAGCGGCGTTCCCCCTGGGGTCGGTATCGCCTTCGGGCCGGAACCCTTGGAGGATCCGGACATGTCCGCACCCGGCGAGATGGATCGCGTACCCGATGCCTTCGGAGGCGCAGCCGCGGGAAGTGACGCTGAGACCGGCGGACGTGGCGGCGGGGGGGTCCGCGGTGGCGGGCGGTCGGAGTCGGTGGTGTCGTCGTGGGTCTCGAATGATTTGCCCGCGTCTACCCTCGTGTTCATCAGCTTGTCGATGACCACCCGTGATGGCTCGTCGATCTTGATGAACTTGACGCCCATGCCCGCGGGGCGCTCTCCGTTGGACGCCCCGGCGTCGCGTTTCCACACGATGCGGCCGACCCCGGCGATGACCGCCTGGTCGCTCGAGAGTCGGATTTCGAACTTGAGCAGAGTACCCGGCGGGAAAGGATTCGCCGTCTTGATGAAGATGCCCCCCCGGCTGACGTCGTGCGCGTGGTTCTCGATGAACTCGTCGACGGTGGCGCTCTTGTAGCGCACATTCAAGCTGACTATCTTCACGCGACGGTCCTTACGGGTGTCTTGCGTCATCTGTGGCCCGTCTCCCTCCCGTAGAAGCTCGGAATCAAGCGATGCTCAAGCGCATGGAACGCGACATCGTAACCTGCCCGCGGCTGAAAAAGCCAACCTACGCCGCGCGATCCGTACGCGCCCGCACTCACGGCGCTCAGAACGCCAGGGGCGCTTGACGTTTACGAACTCACTTCGACCTTACCGGGCCGGAACGGCGTCCAAGCGGGTAATCGATTGTCGCGCGGAGCTGTCGCGAACGCTTGTCGACTTCGCGCTGCAGCGCTTGGACGGCTGATGATCGCGCGTCGTAAAGGCGCCGCGCCTTGCGCTTCATCCTCGGATCACTGAGCAGGGCGTAGGTCAGCCAGGGGAAGACGGCAGTCACATCCGTATGAACATAGGTGCTGCCGGTCTCCACACTTTCGGCCGAGACTTTGCCCCACGTATGCCCCTCGCCCGCGGGACACGAGCTCAAAGCGCCGTTGTCGACGGGATCGACACAGAACTGCACGTCGATGTCGAAGCCGTGTGTGGGCACGCCGAGGATCTGGTCGAGCAGTGGTTCACCCTGGAGCGTGTAGTTCTTGGGAACGCCTCCGCCGAGGATCCAGATGGCCATCGGCCTGCCGAGCGTCGCGAAGCAGTGATGCTGTATCGCCCCCATCTCGAAGACGTCATCGCAGACATCGATGTCGAGCTTGAACGCGTCGCCGAGCAGACGTTTTAGCTTCACGATATTGAGAAAAATCGAACCATCCTGGACCGCGCCGACGAACACCGGCACCCCGTGGCGCCACGCCGTCGACAAGAGGGATGGCTCTTTCACCCCGAGCGCCTTCTCGATCCGGGCCAGATGCGCCCCGAGCAAGTAGTGGAGCTCAGGGGTCGTCATCCGCTTCTGGAACTCGGGACGGCGCATGATTGCCGAGAAGAGCTTGTCCGTCTCGAGGAGCGTCTCTTCCCAGAAGCCGAGATCGTAAATCCGGATGATCCGCGCGAGCCTGTACTTCAGGTCACCGGCGGTCGGATCGATTTCTCGGATGCGATGGCCGATGATTCGATGCGCGTCGTGATAGAGGTTCGCTCCCGTCGTCGTGATGCAGTCGATAAGGCCGCGGTCAATCAGCGGAATGAGGCACGATTGGTGGAGACCCGCCGGGGTCATGGCGCCGCTGAAGGTCAGAAAGACGGCGCAACGTTGCTCGATGCTGCGTCGCATGAGCTCGAATGCGGTCCGTTCTTGCCGGCCTACGTACGCGGGAAAGCCATGCTCGAGAATGTCCCTCGGTGTTTCTTTGCCGGTGATTGCGCGCGGGGAAACATCCCGTGCACTCTCGAAGTTGCGACGAAGCGCTGCACCGTTGCGTAGCGGGACGGAGGGGCGGGTAGGCATGGCTCCGAGGGCGGTCTACCTCAATCGGTCGCTGCTGTGGAGCTCGAGCAGGCGCGACCAAGCCCCCCTACGCCAAGCGCCGCTTGCAGGCGGCGTAAAAACAGTGCATTCCTTGCGGCTGATGACGGTCCTTCGGCCTTTGAGCGCAACCCTTGCCGATCCGTTGCCCGCCCTCGCGCGGCCGGCGACGTTCGAACAGTTCGCTGCGCTCCCCGATGAGTGCGTCGACGTGGCCACAGGCGCTGCCCTCATTGCCCGGGACGCGTACGCGACCCTCGACGTCGATCGGATGATCGGGCGATTCGACGACCTCGCCGCGCCGCTGATCGCGCGCAACCTTGCGGCCTTGTCGCCAGCCGAGCAAGCCCGTGCGGTCTCCGTGCACATCTACGAGCATCTGGGCTTCCGGGGAAACGAACAGGACTACTACGATCCGAAAAATAGCCTGCTCCCCGACGTGCTCGATCGGCGCCTCGGCATCCCGATCACGCTCGCTCTCGTGTACTGCGAGGTGGCTCGCCGCGTGGGGGTCAAAGCCCGCGGCGTGAGCTTCCCGGGACACTTCCTGGTCCGGGTCGATCCCCCCAGTCGCGATGACGTTGCGGGTGACGCCAAGCCGATTGCTGTGGACCCCTTCTTCGGTGGCCGCCAGCTCGACGACGCGGGCCTGCAGACGTTGCTCAAACGAGCCGCACCGTCGCAGACCGTCTTGCTCGAGGAACATCTCGCCCCGGCCAGCGCCCGAACGATCCTCGTGCGCATGCTCATCAATCTGAAATGGATCTACGCTACCCGTGGTGACTTCGCGCGCGCCCTTCTCGCCCTTGATCGCATCATTTCGCTGACCCCCGATTCGGTCCCCGCGCTCCGCGAACGAGGCCTCCTGGCCGCGCGGCTGGGTGCCGTGGAGGCGGCTCGCGCCGACCTGTCCCGGCTGCTCGAGCTCGTCCCGCAAGCGCCGGATGCCGGGTCGATTCGGCAGCGCCTCGAAGAGCTTCGCGCCAAGACGAACGTTCTGAACTGAGACGCGCCGCGCGCGCCCGAGATTTTGGCGCGCCAAGATGTGCTGGAGAAGAAGGACGTCCTCCCTCACTCACGTCACCATGGCGATCGCGCGGCGTCGTCTCATCGTGTTCGCGGTATCGAGTGCGGTCCTCTCGCCGTCACGTCCAGCGGGAGCCCAAGTTCATTGGGACGCCGGCATCCAGGCCGGTGCAACGGAGCGATTGACCACCGGGGACGCCGCGGCGTCCAGGCCCGTCCCGGGTCCGAGCGGCGAGGTTCGCGCGCACGTGGCGGTTCTTCCGATGCTTCGCGTCGGGGCTTACGCCGCGTTCGACCTGTCGCCCGCGTCCGGGACCCGGGCGCGGCAAGTCTACGCG
>JALYHX010000284.1 GCA_030776305.1 Myxococcota bacterium | reverse complement strand
CGACGAAGCCGCGCATGAGAGGGCGATTCTCGTAGCACACTGCCGAGTGGCAGCCTCGGGTCTCGACATGGGGAGCGCGGTCACCTCTCACGCCCAGTGAATCAGCGACGTCTCATACGGGTGCGTCATCGCATCGTTGTACGGAACGACGCGCGTGGCGAACGCGCGCGCGCCACTCTCTTCCGCGCGGATCTCCCCCGCGAACCGCCAGGCGCCGTCGGCGACGCGCTCGACCGGCTTCATCCGAACGATGCGCCCGCGCTCGATCTCGTGCGCTCCGTTCGTCGCCCCGTGATAGAGCTCGACCGCGACGTCGTCCGGTGCGAGCGTTCCGAGTTTCACCGTCGCCGACACGCGCACCACCTCGCCCACCGCGACCTCCTCCGGGGAGTCGACCCGGACGTCCTCCACCGCCACCGATTGCCACGCTGCGCGCACGCGGTCCTTCCAGGCAGTCAGCGCCTTCGCCGCCGCAAGCTCACCGTCCGCGAGCTTGTGCGTCAGGCTGATCGCTGGAACGTAAAAGCGCGACGAGTACTCGCGAACCATGCGCGCCGTATTGAATCTGGGCACGAGCTTCGCGATCGCGTTCTTCATCCTCCGAATCCAGCCGCGCGGCAGACGACCCATCCCGTCGCGCGTATAAAAGAGCGGCACGACTTCGTGCTCGAGAACGTCGTAGAGCAGTTCGGCTTCCCGCGCGTCGCCCGTCGCATCCGGGTACTCCTCGCCCCGGCCGATGGCCCAACCGATCTCCCAGACGTTGCCCGCCCACGCTTCGGCGAACCACCCGTCGAGGACACTCACGTTGAGTCCACCGTTCGCGGCCGCCTTCATCCCGCTGGTTCCGCTGGCCTCGAGCGGCCGACGCGGCGTGTTGAGCCAGACGTCGACGCCGCTGACCAGAGCCCGCGCGATGCGCATGTCGTAGTCCTCGATGAAGACGACGCGCCCGCGCAAACCGAGGTCGCGACTCGCGTGAATCAGCGAGCGGATCAGCTCCTTTCCACCCTTGTCCTGCGGGTGCGCCTTGCCGGCGAAGACGAGCTGCACCGGCCGCTCGGGATCGCCGAGGAGCTTCTTGACGCGCGCGAGGTCGGTGAAGAGGAGCGTCGCGCGCTTGTACGTCGCGAACCGGCGCGCGAAACCGATCGTCAACGCTTCCGGGTCGAGCACTTCGTCGCAAAGCGTCAGCTCTTCGAGCCCCGCGCCCCGGCGCTCCGCTGCGCCACGGAGCCATCGCCGTGCGTGCTGCACGAGCTTGTGACGCCGGTGCTCGTGCACGTGCCAAAGCTCCGCGTCCGGGATTTCGTACGCGCGCTCCCAGAGCTCGGCGTCGTCGCAATGCTCGACCCATCGGGGGCCGAGGTACCGCGTGTAGAGGGCGCCCAGCTCGGACGTGACCCAGGAGGCCATGTGAACGCCGTTGGTGACGTAGTCGATTGGAATCTCGTGCGTCGGCAGGTCGGGCCATAGGCCACGCCACATCAGGCGCGACACCTCGCCGTGCAACTTGCTCACCCCGTTGTAGTGATCGGCCGCGCGCATCGCGAGGACCGGCATCGAGAACGGGGCGCCGTGGTCGCGCGGATCGACCCTGCCGAGAGCCAGCAACTCGTCTTCGCTGATCCCGAGCTCCGCGCGGTAAGGCTCCAGGTATCGGCGCACGAGCCCGGCCTCGAAGACATCGTTGCCCGCCGGGACTGGGGTGTGGGTCGTGAAGATACTGCCCGCGCTGTTCGCCTCGCTGGCCACTGCGAACGAGACGCCCTTGTCGCGCATCGTCCGCCGGATGCGCTCGATTGTCAGAAACGCCGAGTGCCCCTCGTTCATGTGGCACACCGTCGGCGAGAGCCCGATGGCCTCGAGGGCATGGATCCCGCCGACGCCGAGCATGATCTCTTGCCGGACCCGAAACTCTTGGTCGCCGCCGTAGAGCGGTCCGGTGATCGCGCGATCCGCCGCGACGTTCTGCTCCATGTTCGCGTCGAGCAAGAGGAGCGGCACGCGCCCCACCTGCACCCGCCAGAGCTGCGCGATCACCACACCGTGCGGATACTGCACGCGCACGACGAGGCGCTTGCCCGTACCATCGAGCACGGGCAGGACCGGCATGCGATGCCAGTCGTTGATCGGATAGCTCTCCCCTTGCCAACCGTCGGCGTTGAGCACCTGTCGGAAGTACCCCTCGGTGTACGCGAGGCCGACGCCGACGAGCGGCAAACCAAGATCGCTCGCGGTCTTCAAGTGATCGCCCGCGAGGACACCCAATCCCCCCGAGTACACCGGCAGGCACTCGTGCAGCCCGTACTCCATCGAAAAGTACGCGATGCGCGCCCCCGCGGCGTCGGGGAACGTCTTGTTGAACCAGCCCTCGCGTTGCATGTAGCGCTGGAGCGTTTGCCAGGCGGCCTCGAGGTGACTCGTGAACGCATCGTCACCCGCGAGCTCGTCAAGTCGCGCTTGCTCGACGCACGCAAGGAGCTCGATGGGATTGCCGTGCACCTTGTCCCAGAGGTCCGGGTCGATCCGCACGAACAGCTCGTGGGCGACGGGCGCCCACGCCCACCAGAGATTGAAAGCGATTTCGCGGAGGCGTTCGAGTCCCGGGGGGAGGCGAGGGACCACGGTGAAGCGCCGGAGACTGTGCATGGATTCTGAAGAGCTAATCGACGCGCGCGGCGCCTTCAATGCGCATGTGGCTCACCTGGGTGATGCGCGGGCGGGGACGGACCCCCGCCGCGAGTCAATCTCCACACCTTGCGCACCGTGTGGGGCTAGCCTGCGGCAGCGATGCGTTTTCGTGTCCCCAGGGGCGCCTTCGCGGTCGTCAAGGAAGCGGCGCGGCACCTCCTCCGTCGGCCCGTCGTGGGCATCGCCGCTGCAGCGCGGACGCGGGACGGTCGATGGCTCCTGGTGCGACGCGCGGACGTCGGAGAATGGGCACTCGTCGGCGGCACGCTGGAGTGGGGAGAGACGCTGCGCACGTCGATCGCCCGTGAGCTTGCCGAGGAGGCGGGCGTCGATCGGTGCGAAATCGTCCGCCTGGTGGGTGTCTACTCGCGCCCCGACCGTGACCCTCGCTTTCACGCAGTGACGATCGTCGTCGAGTGCGTGGTCGACTTGCCGGTACGCCCCCCTGGGAACCCGCTGGAGATTACAGAGGTTGGCCTCTTTTCACTCGCGGAGCTGCCGGCGTCGCTGGGGATGCAGATGCGCGACATGCTCGACGCCGCGATTCTTTCGGGCGCTCCCGTCCTCGAGTAATCCTCGCCAGTCTCATGTGAGAATCGAGATCCCGCATGATCGCACTCATTCTTGCCGTCCTCGCGCTCTTCGTCGTTCAAACGTTCGTGCCCTCGGTCATCCGTCAGCGCTTGGCGACGGGTATAAGGGCGCACGTTGCCATTGCGATTGGGCCGCGCGACGACCCGCCGCCCATCTCTCAGGCCCTGGGCCGCGCGCAGAGGGCCCTCGCCAACATGCAGGAAGCGTTGCCGGTGTTTCTTACGCTCGCACTCCTCCACATCATCCGGCAG
>JALYHX010000283.1 GCA_030776305.1 Myxococcota bacterium | reverse complement strand
CATAAGGGTCGCGCCGTTCGAAACGCGTGAGCGACTGGATGATCGCCTCGATGCGGACGAGCTCGCCGTCGTCAATATCGGCACCCGGGGGCAGCATGTCGCCCATGCCGGGCATCTTGGCGATGAGGTCCTTGATGGATCCCATCTTCTGGATCATCCGGATCTGCTCCAAGAAGTCATCGAGGGTAAATTGCCCCTCGAGCATCTTCATCGCCTTCTCGGTGGCCTCTTTCTCGTCGACGACCTCCTGGAAGTCCTTCATGAGGCCGACGACATCGCCCATGCCGAGCACGCGACTCGCCATTCCGTCGGGCCGAAACTCCTCGAACTTGTCCATTTGCTCGCCGACGCCCGCGAATCGCACCGACGCGCCGGTCACCTCTTTGACGCTCAAGGCCGCGCCACCTCGGGCATCGCCGTCGAGCTTCGTGAGCACCACCGCGGTGAGCCCCAGACGCTCGTGAAAGGTCCGCGACGTCTTGACCGCGTCCTGGCCGATCATCGCGTCGATCACCAAAAGCACGTTGTCCGGCCGGACGGCTTGTTGGATGTCGACGAGCTCTTTCATGAGAGCTTCGTCGATCGCGAGGCGACCGGCGGTATCGTACACGACAACGTCGTACGTTCCCTTCTTGGAGCGGGCCTCGGCGAGCGCCTGCGCGCAAATTTCCAGGGGCGACGCTCCGGGGACGTTGAACACCGGTACGCTGATCTGTTGCCCCAGGATCATCAGCTGCTCGACCGCCGCAGGGCGCTGCATGTCGGCAGCGACGAGCATCGGCTTGTGGCCTTCCTTCTGCAACCAGCGCGCGAGCTTCGCGCAGCTGGTCGTCTTGCCCGAACCTTGGAGGCCGACCATCATGATCCCGGTAGGGTCCCCTTTGGGGGCCCACGTGATCGCGGGACCGTGGCCGGGCGACATGAAGGCGACGAGTTCGTCGTGGCAGATCTTCACGAAAGCGTCGCTCGCCGAGATCTTCACCGCTTGTCCGTCGGACGCCTTGGCGCGCGTGCGAACCACCTCGCCAAGGGCCTTATCTCTCACGCGAGCGAGAAACGCCTTGACCACGCCGAGCTCCACGTCGGCTTCGAGGAGGGACAGGCGCACTTCGCGAAGTGCGGATTCGATGTTCGGCTCGGTGAGCTCGGTGAGGCCGGCGAGGCGGTTCTTTGCGGCTTTGAACCCTTTGGCGAGGGTGTCGAACATGGCAGAGGACCAGGGACTTAGCACAACCCCACGACCGTGTGACGCTATGTGACCGCGTCGGCCTTACCCACCGTGCTCGACCACCAAGTCGGTCAGCTGCTTCTCGCAATCTGGCATCTTCGACCGCCCTTCGTTGAGCAGTCTCTCCGCCTCGTCGAGCTTGGCGGGCAGCCCCCGAGCGTCCGAAGCATCGACGGACAGCCGCATCTCCTCGATGTCCGCGAGACGGCGAGCGACCTCTTCCTTGACGGCGAGAGCGCGCGCTGTCGGACCCATCGCGGCCAAGCATGCGCGCTTGGCGTCGCACACCCGGGGATGACTGCATGCCACGTCGGCGACCTTCTGGACCTCGGCTACCTTCGACGCGTTGTCTGAGCGCCGATAGCGATCGACGGCCGAGACGAGCGCCGATGTCTCGCGCTTGCCCGTACCGCCGCAGGCGACGATTGCAACGGAGAGCGCGACGAGCGGTCGGAGCATTGTCGCGTGCGATGGAGGGTGATCGAGCGTGCGGATCAACGCATCCGTCGGTCCCGCAACCACGCCTGCAGCCCCATCTTGGCCCCGACCGATGCAACGGCTCCAACCATGAACAGTGCCGGTGCCGCGACACCGCCGGTCAGTGTCACCAGCGTTGCCGCTGCCGCCGTTCCCGCGGCGGTCGCCAGCGCTCCGGTCGCCGCTTCGCGCGCGACATGACCCACGGCTTCGCGTCGCGTCATGTTGTCCCCACGAACCTGGCGCACGGCGGTGGCCAGCGCCCAGCCACCGTCGATCGCTGCTCCGGCCCCGGCGGATGCCGCGATGCCTCGCAATATTTGCCGGGCCGCCCCGCGGACCGTCTGCGCCACCACGCTCCGCGCGACACTTCCCTCGACGATTGCTGTCGCCGCAGCGGCGCCTGACTCGAGCATCCGATCGCCGGCGTGCACCGCAAGAACGCGCGACGCCTGGCTCTCGACCGCGCTCTTCACCGCCTCCTGCACGCTTGCTGGAAGGACGCGGCGGCCGCCCGCTTCGAAGAGCGCCCGAGCGGCGACACCCGCCGAAACACCGTGCGCGCCTGCGACAGCACCGCGCACCGCGTCGCGCCGGGTCAGTCGTAGCCTCCAGCTCACGTCGGGAGTTTAGCTCGGGACATGACGTCTTGCTCGGCGCTCACAGCGTGTGCCCCATTTTTTTTGCTTTCACCGAGAGGTAGCCCGCGTTGTGTTTGTTCGGCTCCGACTTCAGCGCGACACGCTCGGCGACTTCGATGCCGCCCGCAACGAGGCCCTGCACCTTCCCGGGGTTGTTGGTCATCAAAACAACGCGGCGAACGCCGAGATCACGCAGAATCGCTGCGGCGACGTCATAGCGACGCGCGTCATCGGCAAACCCGAGGATCCGGTTCGCCTCGACCGTGTCCGCCCCGTTCTGCTGTAGCGCGTACGCGCGAACCTTGTTGCCGAGACCAATACCGCGGCCCTCTTGGCGTAGATAGACGACGACGCCGCGCCCGGCAGCCGCTATGGCGCGCATCGCCTGGTCGAGCTGGTCGCGGCAGTCGCATTTCAGTGACCGCATGACTTCGCCCGTCCAGCACTCCGAATGCACGCGCACGAGCACCGGCGCATCGCGTACCGTCGTGTCGTTCACGTCTCCCACCACCAGGGCGACATGCTCCTCGGGAGCAGGCAGCGCTTCGACGCGGTACACGACCGTGCGAATGACACCATACTCGGTCGGCGCGTCGGCTTCGGCGTAACGATGCACGGCCGGGCTGCTCACGGTGAGAGATTGAGTTCCCGACTGGCTCATGTCAACGAGTGCGTTCGGGTTTGTCCCGCCTTTTTTCCGCTTGCACCATCCGCACATCGCGGCCATGTCACCGTCAACAAGATGGATCTGCGCAATCTCATCGAGACCCACCTCGACATCGACCGCCTCGCGAAAGACTTGGACGAGATCGGTCATTCGGCGCGGGTGTGGTCCGTCCGCCAATGGTCGGCCTCCGACATGGCGACGCTCTGGGACGCAGCCAAATCCTTCCGCCCCGTTGGGCTCGACGACTTCGTCCCGCCCTCCATTCCCTCGCTGACCCAGGTGATCCACGAAGGCCAAAGCTCGCTTCCGGCCTTCACGCAATTCCAAAAACGCTTCTGCCGGCCGAGCGACCCAGCCGCCCACGAAACGCTCGTGGGCTACAATCATCAGTCGTTGTCCTCCGTGACAGGTCCGGGCTACTACGTGGCGCGTCCGTCGACCGATCCAGGCGAAGTGGACATCGACTACACGATGCTGCCGAAAGAAAAACCCCGTGAGTGGCCTGACATCCAGGGAAACGACGCACTCCTCGGCCGATTCGTCTACCACCGCACGATCGAGGTCATGCGCGGGGTGTCCACTCACGTGTCCATGGGCCGCGCGAAACGCAACGGGCAGTGGAGGGACCACTGGTTCATCCTGGTGCGGCGAGATCCCTCGCTTCCATCGTGAACCGACCCATGAGCAATACTCCGTACGACCTGCGCGTGCTCCAGCGAGTGCGCGATGTGCCCCGACAGAAATGGGACGCGCTGATCGGCGAGGACAGCTCCCCGTTCGTGCAGTGGACGTGGCTCGACATGCTCGAGGAGACGGGCTGCGTGGGCGCGGAAACGGGCTGGATGCCAGCGCACCTGTCGGTCTGGCGCGGCGATGAATTGGTGTGCGTCGCCCCCTCGTACATCAAGGGCAACAGCGAAGGCGAGTTCGTGTTCGATTGGAACTGGGCGGAACTCGCCGACCGGCTGGGGGTTCGCTATTACCCGAAGGTCGTCGTCGCCGTCCCGTTCACCCCCGCGACCGGGGATCGCGTTCTCGTTGCACCCGGCATGGATCGCGCGGAGGCGACACGCATCGTCGCTCAAGGCGCGCGCCAATGGTGCCAGCGTCTTGGGGCATCGAGCGTGCACGTACTCTTTCCGCGGGAAAACGAGGCGCGCGAATGGGAGGCCGAGGGGTACCTGCCGCGCGAGGGCTTCCAGTTCCAGTGGTTCCGGTCGGGCGCGCGCACGTGGGACGAATACTTGGAGCGCTTCTCGTCCAAACAGCGAAACCAGATCAAGCGCGAGTTACGC
>JALYHX010000282.1 GCA_030776305.1 Myxococcota bacterium | reverse complement strand
GTGCGGACGGGCCCACGCTTGTCGAGCCGTTCCGCGAACGTCCGCGTGAACTTGTCGGGCATGTGCTGAGCGACGACGAACCCCGCCGCCGTGGTCGCAGGCAGACGTCCGAAAATGTGCATCAGCGCACTCGGCCCGCCGGTGGAGCTCGCGATCGCCACGACGGTCCTCGGGGCTCGGTACACTTTGGGGCGAGGGGGGGGCTCTTCGAATGGAACCGGGCGTCCGTCGTGTGCGAACGCGCCGCTGGTTCGGCGGCGATGCAGGGGCCCAGGCACGAACGATGGTCTCAGCGAGCGCACGAGCGATACCTTCTGCAGGATTTCTTCGCGCACGTCCGTTGCATCTGGGCCGAGCCGGTCGGGCTTTGGCACGAAGTCGAGGGCGCCGAGTTCGAGGGCTTTGAAGACGTTCTCACGCTGAGAATAGCTGCTCACGACGATGACGGGCGTGGGCGACTTGGACATCAGGATTCGCAAGAACGTAAAGCCATCCATCCGCGGCATCTCGAGGTCCAAAGTGATGACGTCCGGCTTGAGGACGGTCACGAGTTGAAGGGCCTCTTCGCCGTCGGCCGCTTTGCCCACCACCTCCACTTCTGGGTGATCGGCGAACACGTCGGCTATGTTTCGGCGGTTGTACGCCGAATCGTCGACGACGAGGAGTCTGATGGGCCGAGCCGTGGAGTTGGTCACGTGGATGGGTTCCCAGCCGGGGTCGCGTCACGCGCAGACGCGGGCCTTCGATACACAAGGTCGTCCTTCAAGTGTAACAGCTCGAAGGCCGTCGAGACGTTCAGCAATGATTCCGCATGGCCCAGAAGCAGAACCCCGCCCGGGTTCAGCCGATCGTAGAGCACTTCTATTGCCGTCTTTCGTGACCGCGGCTCCAGGTAAATGAGGGCGTTGCGACAGAAGATGACGTCGGCCTTGCCGAGGACTCGCGAGCGGTCCTCGTCGAGTAAGCTCATCTGGCCGAAGTGACACATCTGGCGGATGAACTCCGCGACGTGCCATCCGTCGGGACGCTCCTGGAAGTATTGCCGGCGCATATCACTGGTCGTCACACGGAAACTGCTCTCGGTGTACACGCCTCGGCGCGCCGCGGCCACGCACCGGCGGGAAATGTCCGACCCATAAATGCGCACGTCCCACCGAACGGGGCTCGTGCGATCACGGGGGAACAGGTGCGATGCGTGAACGAGGATGCCGATCGTGTAAGCCTCCTCGCCTGTGGAGCAGCCCGCACTCCAGATCGCGAGCCGCCTCCGGTGCAGTGACTGCGCGTGAATCATCGGCAAGAGCTCGTACTGAAATGCTCGCAGCTGTCGCTGCTCGCGGAAGAAGTACGTCTCGTTCGTCGTCAGCAGATCGATGGCCTCGTCCCACTCCTCGACGGCGCGTGTGCCGAAGCGCAAGTAGTGGTGGTATTCCGCGAAGGTAGCGAGATTCAGGACGATGAGGCGCTCTCGCAGCCGGCGCTCGAGCGTGAATCGCGACTCCGGACCGAAGTGCAGGCCAGTCCGCGCCGCGAACAGATCGCGTAGGAGCCGGAACTCGTCCGGCTTGAGCGTGATGCCGTCCCCGAACGGCGATGAGCCCCCCACTTACGCCCCTTTCTCGGGCTTCGACCACGCCGCCGAGGGAGCCGGCGATGTCTCGTCCGGGCGGGATCGCGGACTGATGCTGTTGCCATCGGTTCTTGCCGCCGGCCTGAGACTCACCGCTGCGGCGATGGCGTCCCGAACGATGGGATCCTGTTCTCGTTCATGCCGAGCGCGGAGCAGTGCTTGGGGGGCCGCCCTCTTGTCCTCGCCAAGAAGCTCGGCCGCCACACGCCGCACCTGCCAAGACCCATGATCCAGGCACATGCCCAGACGCGCGAGCGGCCGCGCGCCGGGCAACGCGCCGACGAGCGACAGGGCGAGCTTGACGACCTCAACGTCCGGATGGTCCAGCGCCCAGAAGAGCGCGTCCTCGCACGCCAAGGCGACGCTAGCGGCGGCGCCCGACGAGCTCAGGTGACCGATGGCCTCGACGGCTGCGCAGGCAATTGCTGCGTCGCCGTGCTTCACGAGCGGACACGCGGCGGCCACTGCCAGGGCGGGAGCGGCCTCGCGAAGGGCGCGCAGTGCGGCGGCAGTCAATACCGGATCTCGAGTGTCGGACACGACCCCGACGAGTGGTTCGGCGTGTCCGAGCCGGCCAAGCGCCCGCACCGCCGCCAACTGGACATCATGGTCCTCGTCGGCGAGCGCGAACGTGACGGCGTCCGCGGCGGGCTCGCCCCCCGCCTCGGCCAGCGCGTCGATCGCAGCGCAACGCACTTGCGGACGCTCGTGCGCGAGGGCTCGTTCGAGGACACGGATTTCGTCATCGCCCAGTGTCTGAGTCGATGCAATGGCTCCGAGAAGACGGAGGGCGAGCGGGTCGTGACCCGCGAGGCCACCTTTGAGGAGAGCGCGCGCCGCGTCGACGTGCCGCGCGGCCAGCCCCCACACGGTGTTCGCGGCTGCGGCCGCGATGCGTGGGTCGGAGTGCCCCGTCATTGGCGCGACGCGGTGCAGATCGTTCGCATCGCCGAAGGTTGCGAGTGCCTCGATCGCGCAGGCGACGACCTCGAGGGACGTGTCGTCGAGCGCCACACGCAACGCGTCGCGCACCTTGCCTGCATCCGCTCCCGCCAGGGATGCCGCGAGACTGAGGGCCGCGGCGCGTATCGTCGGCCTCGCGTCCCGCGCGGCGGCGAGCATTGGCTCGAGGGCGTCCGCCCCGAACAGGCGCAATCCCAGGTCCGCGCGCTCCGCGACATCTTCGCCGAGCGCGCCGACGAGCAGGGCAACATCGTCCGCATCGTGGACGAGCCCCAGCAGGGGCAACGCCCCGCTGCGTGCGGGGGTATCTTCCGCGTCCTGAGCTGCGCGCCGTGCGTTCGCGTGGCCTGCCGCCGTGCGTCGCAATGCCTCTCGAGCCACGTCGAGCAGGGTGGGATCAGCCTGCCCCGTGACCACGATCTCCCCGAGAGCGATGATCGCCTCGCGTGCGATGGTCGGAGAATTGTCGCCGGTCGCATGGGCGAGAGCACGGA
>JALYHX010000281.1 GCA_030776305.1 Myxococcota bacterium | reverse complement strand
GTGTCGGCCAGTGGCCACCGCCCGGAGAGCATCTCTTCGAGAGCCACGCCCCCGGCCCTCGCTGTCCTGAGCGCTACCCCCGCGCTTACGTGACCGCGCTTGCCGGCGGCGTAGACCACCGTCCGCTTCTTGGCTCCCATCGCCTCTGCCAGCTTGCCGTACGTCCCGAAGCGCTTCACGAGGAACCGGATCGCGGTCCGCACGTTTGTTTGCTCCTCGGGAGTGAGGTCCGAGGATGTTCGACGTTCCGTCTTCGGGCGAGGCTTTGCCCACACCTTCGCTTCGCGGAGGATCGCCATGCGGCAAGCGTAGTGCCGAGGCTGCCTCAATTTGAGGGGCGCGCATTTTCAAATCCGGCCACTACCAAGCGTTTGCTCAAGGCAGATGAGGACTCGCGCCGGTGTGACGAGCGCGCGATCCACCGGCGCAACGGGATTTGCGGACGTCGCAAGAGCGCGTTTCCGCGGCGCAACTGGTGGCGCCGTCGTGCGGAGTGCTGGTGCGGGCCGCCTCGGTGGTTGCGGTGGTGGCCTCACGGCTCACACGGGGCTCGTCAGCGCGCACGGGGTCGGCCTGAGCGCTTGCGCCGACGAGACAAGCGCGCGTGACCGCGGCGCAACTGGTAGCGCCGTCGTATCGAGCGCGTTGGACGCGGATCAATGCGCTTTGACGGACGGCCTAAGTCCATCGGTCGAGGAGAAGCGTGCTCGTGTCCTCGACGAGACCGCGTGCGCCAGCCACCGCAGCGTGTGGGACGACGAGACGAGCACTCCTCTCGGCGTCACCGGTGCTTGCGCCGTCCAGAAGAGAGGTTGCGCCCACGTCATGAGCGCTCATGAGCTCCGGACAAACGCGTGTGCCACTTTCTCGAGCCCTTGGGACGACGAGACAAGCGCTCGTCCACTCGACTGCAATGGCTTCCTCGACGTCACCCGAGGTCCCATCGCCCTGCTGAGCGCTTGGGTCCGGCGGCAACGGCGTTTTCGTCGTCGCCGCGCGTGCCCTTCTCGGCCGCGCAAAGATTCGGGTGCGCGAGACTTCTGGCCGGTATTCTCTTGCGGGCCTCTTGTCATGCCCGTGTACATGCGTTGCTCGTCGTCCTGCGTCTTCATCACGCCTGGAACGTAACGCCTGAGATCCGGAAGTCCGTTTGTGCGGTCGGCGCGCATGGAGCATAGTTTTTGAATGTCACTCCAGGGGATGCGGTTCGGACCGAATGGCTTTGCCTTCATCTCTGGTGCAGCGGCGCTGATCCTCGGGTGCGGCAGCACATCGTCCACGCTCGTAGAGGCGGGATCGTCGTCGGGCGATTCCGCCGGGTCCACGTCGGGATCCTCATCCGGGTCGGAAGCCTCGTCAGGATCGTCATCCGAACCTGGATCCTCCTCGGGATCGCCGGATTCAGGGTCGCCGTCTCCGGTTCAATCTGGATCCTCTTCGGGATCCTCGGGACCTGTCTCGGGCTCCTCCGGTGGGCCGCTCGACGCAAGCTCCATCGGCGAGGGCGGCGGGTCGTGCGCGCCCGGGGGGAGCGGTCCATCGTTCGCCGACACGCCGACGCAGAAGGCGACGACCTTCTCGAACGGTATCATCTCTCCGTACACGATCTGCACGACCCAGAGCCCGGACTTCGGACGGATTGCAAATCTGAACGGCGACTCTTCAATTGAATTTTTCTGGACCCAAGTAGGATACAACGGCACTCGCGATCGTCGTGGCGCAGAAGCGTGCAGCAGTCTCGCCTTCTACAAAGAGGGCTGGTACGGATTTCAGTTCTATCTGCCTTCGCCCGGTTTTCCGACGGACAAGACCGAAGGGATTGGGCAGATCTTCGCGCTCGGCGGTTGCAGCTCGTGGGCTGCGATGTTGCACGTAAGGAACAATGCGCTCTCGATCGTACATCGAGGAAATTGTTCAGCGACAGGGGCCGACGAGGTGCAGCTCGCCGCCGACATCCCGCGCAATAGCTGGAATCCGATCCTCATTCATTTCGTCGTATCGAACCAAAAGGCCGGCTCGATCGAAATATGGTACGGCGACGCCGTCTGTCAGGGAGGGCCGCCCACGTACCGTAAGACGGGGATCGACCTGGGTTTCGGCGCTTGGAGCGGCGACACACTGGTCAACGTGCCCGGCAACAACATTGGCCTGAAATTCGGAATGTACAATTTTGACGACGCCAATTACACGGCAGGTGAGACGAGAACGATCTACTACGACAACGTCAGTCAGCTCGTCGGAAATCCCCCCAACGCTTGGGCAGTCGTAAACCCGACGCAGTAGCAAAAGGCTGTGCGGGCGCATCCGCTCGCCGTGGAGTATCCATGTGGAATTTGGGCTGTACGATGGGCGATCTCCGGCGACTCATGCACGACATCGTCGTTCTTCGGACTTGTTCTTTCGGTACGCTGGTGCTTGTGTCCGCGATCGGCTGTGGCACTGCCTCGTCTGGACAGCAGGGAATTCCAGACGGCGGCACGCAGGCCGACGGCCGAGCGGCGAATCCGGTCGATGCGGGAGCGGACGACGCCGCTTTCAGCGGTGATGACGGCGCTCCGTCGATCGCAGCGCCGGAGGGTCCGGCGGACGCCGCGAACTCAGTTCCAGCCACGGATGCCGCGCAGACCGCGGATGGAGTCGCGACGGATGGCGCCCTACTCGAGGGCGGCATCGGGAATCCCGATGGCACCGCGAGCGACGCTGGCAACGACCCCCTTGCCGTCGAGGTCTATCTGCTCGCTGGCCAGTCTAACGCCACCGGTCAGGGCCAGGTGAGCCAGTTTCCGACCGGAGTTACTCCCGACCAACGGGTGCTCCTTTATACGTCCTTGCCCATGCCGGGCGCCATCAACAGCGGAGCCCCCGGAGAGACCTGGATTCCGCTCCGGCCAGCCTCGGAGGATCCCAGTCGGTTCGGACCAGAGATTGGCTTCGGCAACGAGATCGAGCAGCTCTACCCGAATAGAAGGAACGCGATTATCAAGCATGCGCGCAGTAGCACGAATTTGTACAATCAGTGGGCGCCAGGCCCGAGCGCGACCGACCGAACCGGTTGGGGCCCGGAGTTCATCATATTCGTAGATACGGCGACCAAAGGTCTCGCCGCGTTGAAGGGGATGGGGCTCCGTCCCATCGTGCGCGCGATGCTATGGCAACAGGGCGAAAATGATGCCCTGCCTGGCGCACCCGCTGCACAATATGGGGCAAACCTGGCCGCGTTCATTCACCGAGTCCGGGAACAATTCAGCGCACCAGGCATGCTCTTTATCTATGGCTATGTCCTGCCGCCCCCACCCGTATACAGCGTCGCGGAACCGGGTCGAGATCTCGTACGTCAGGGCGAAACGGACGTCGATCAGAACTCGATGAGCCCACTCGCCATCCAAGGCGCGTTCGTCATCCCCACGGACGACCTCTCGCAGGTCGTCAATCACATCCATTTCGGCACTTCCGGGCAACTGACGCTCGGCAAGCGTTTTGCTGACAAAGTTCACGAGGTGTTGGGGCCGCTCTGAGGGCCAGCTCCTGACGAGTAGTGTAGTCAGCGTCCCGACTTCTCGATCGAGATGGTCTTCGTCTGCGTATAAAAGTCTTTTGCCGCCTGCCCTTGCTCGCGCGAGAAGGACGACGACGCCTTCATCCC
>JALYHX010000280.1 GCA_030776305.1 Myxococcota bacterium | reverse complement strand
CCGCGACTTCCTTGCAGGCCAGCCCGCCCGCGCAGCCGAGCTCCACGCGTATCGGCAGCGGGACGTGCGCGACTGCAGCGCCGGCTGCGCTCACCCGACGAATGCTCGCATCCGGCGGCGCATCCCGCGTGGTCGCGACCGTGTGGATGGGCAGGTGCAGAAGGTCCCCGAGCGCGCGCAGATTCGTCTGCGAAGCCCCCTGCAAGGGGTCATCCAGGCGTCCGTCGCTGATGACGACCACCGCGGCCGGTTTTTCTTCCGGGGACGCGGCCAATGCACGGAGGGCTTCGCCAAGATCGCTTCGCGACGCATGGGTGTCCCCTCGTGTTCCATCGGCGGTACCGTCCTTCAGAGGCTCGGGCGGCCCTTCCCCGAATCCCAGCACGACGAAGCGTGCGTTTTTCCCCGATGTCCGAATCCGCGAGATCCATGCGTCGCGCGTTGCGCTGCGCGTCCGGCCCGCATCCCCGATGAGGGCCATTGAACGCGACGCGTCTGCCAGGACGACCACTCGGGCGCCGATCGAGGTTTCGCGCGCCGACACTCGTGCCGGGCGCAGCACGGCTGCGAGCACTGCGGCAACTGCGAGGAGTCCAGTCGCCGCGATGCTCAAGCGCCCCCGCTCGCCACGCCGCATTTCGAACAGCAGCATGGCGAAGCTCGCCAGAGCAAGCACGCACGCGCAGACCGACATCCAATTGGAGAGATCGCCACTCGGGCCCAGGTGCGTGGCGGAAGCCATCATGGCGTCGAGAGCGCCCGGCGGCGCATGAGATATTTCGCGTGCACCTGGTCGTCCTTGTAGTTCGAACAAAGGACGTACATCGCAATGTTCACGGCGAGGCGGATCGCGCGCTCGCGCTGCAGGTCGCCTCCTGGGAGAACCGGCCGCTCCCAGAGACCCGACGCACCCCGTGCAAGCGCGCCGCCCAGGTCGTGCTCGCTGAAGAGTACCTGCGCTTGTCCACCGCGCACGATGGCGTCGAGCGTCGGCGGCCCCTCCACGCGACCTTCAGCCCGCCGGAGGAAATAGAACGTGCGAAAGACGACGTGTTCGATGCTGAGCGCGATCGGCGTCGAATCCGGAAGAACTCGCGCGATCTCGCGACGCGCGCCTGTGCCGAATGCGCTCATTTCACCGCGCTCTCCGGGTCCTGCGTCGTCGATGAGCATGACCCCCCCAAGTGAGAAAAAGCGCCGGAGTCCGGCGATCTCGGCGCCAGTCAACGAAGCAATGTCGGCGTCACCGCTCCAATAGAGAAACGGCGCACCAACGATGGCGGCGTCGTCTGCGCGCACCACGCTGGGGTGCAAACGTGCCGGAGCGCTCGTCCGTTGCACGAGCTCCCACGACCAGCGGGCCACTGCCGATTCATGTGGGGCCGCCGTCTGGTTTCCGGTCACCAGCACCCGTGGGTCGAATGCGCCGACGTCCCCGAATGCTCGTGCCGGCCGGGGTAGCGCGACGAGGAGCGCCCCGACGAGAGCGACCGCAATCGTCGCGAGCGCAGGCGAAAAGGCGGGCATGAAGCAAAGCTAATCGAAATCGTCCACCCTCCACACCCCCGCTTCGCGCCTGAGCCTGACCTGATGCCCTCCAGGGACCGGTATCACTGCCGCGTCGCCGTTGAGCTGCACCGCAAGGGAAGCGGGCTCGCTCAGTCCCTCCACGAGCGCGCGTACGTCATTCTCGACCGCCGCGCGCGTGGCAGGCGACAGGACACGCATGAGCCCCGGGTAGCTTCGGCGGGCGAGCACTCGTCTCAGCTGATCGAGGGCCTCCTCAGGAGTACGTGCTCCCCCGGGCAGTGCCCCCGCGGCAGTCACCCAGTACCGACCGTCCCGCAGTTCGAGCGCGGCCTCCTCCCCATCGGCGTAACGCAGGCGTGCCGTTGCCTCGATACGAACATCCGGCGCCCGCAGGTCGCAACCTTGCTCGGCGAGTTCGCCGCGTTGGTCGTAGACGATTTGTTTCATGGCACTCCGACTGCGCGTCTGTCGCGACGTCGTCGTCATCATCGAATAGAGTGCGTCCGCATCGCCGCGGATGGCCGCATCGGCGTACGCGTGAACGGCGTCGTTGGGATCAGGCACTCGTGCCGACGCACATCCAGCCAGCAAAGTGAGCGTGAGCAGCACGCTCTCTCTCACGCCTCGACCTCCGCCTTGGCGATGCCAACGTCCAGATCGTATTCGTCTCGCCACAACGATGCTTTGGCACCGACCGTCCATTCCTCGAGTTCGCGGTCTTTGCCGCCGCTCAAGAAGAGTGTCACTCGTCCGGCCTCACGATCGACCGCCGCCCGAACGGTTTCGATCTTCTGTTTGTGCTCGCGATCGAGCGCATCGACGATGCGCAAGATGGCCGCGAGGCCCCTGACCTTGCCCCGGGCCTCTTTGGAGAGCTCGCGGAAATTCGGGTGTGTCGGATCGGGGGGTCCCTTACGATGGTAACGCGCGATGTTGGCGATGATCGCTCGCTCATCTGGAGTCAGCCCCATGATGTCCGCGTTCTGGATCAGGTAGTAACTGTGCTTGTGGTGGCCGCTGTAATGCACATAATCGCCGATGTCGTGTAGGATCGCGGCCGCGCGCAATAGCAAGCGATCTCGGTCGTGGAAGACGTGCACCGCGCGCAAGTCGTCGAACAGCTGCGTTGCGAACCGGCACACGCAACGAGCATGCGCCTCGTCGAAATGGTAGTGACGGCCGATTCGCATGCACGCCTCGAGGATGTGCTCGGCCTCGCCAGCGGCGTCCCAAACATGGAAGAACTTGTCGACGAGCTCCTCGAGGATTCCAGCGGCGAGCCCCACGCCCGGCGCGACGATGGTCGTTCGCTTGAGGGCCCCTGCGATGCGCAAGAAGATGGCCGTAGCCGGGACGATGGTGTCTGCGCGGTCGGGCCGGAGCTGCCACGCGTCACGGCGCTCTCCATTGGACATCCCGCACATCTTCTTGAAGAGAGACCGCGCCGCGCCCACGTCGATGGCGCGCGGCGTTCCCTTGGCAGGACACAAATCGAAGAGTGTCTCGACGTTGCCGCCCGTGCCGACGAGCAGGTCGACCGTACCGAGCTGAGGCAGGGCCTCGCCGAGGGCGCGATCGATGGCCTCTTCGAGGAGCCGCTCGCGGGCCCGATCGATGACCTTCGCCCCTTTGAGGTACGCTTCGAGCATGCGCACCGTGCCAAGGGGAAGCGACATCGTGAACGCCGTCTCTGCGCGGTCGAGCAGCGTCAGCTCCGTGGACCCTCCCCCCACGTCCACCAGAAGAGCGCGCTTGTCCTCGATCGAAATACGGCGTGTCACCGCGAGCTGAATCAGGCGCGCCTCCTCGATCCCCTCGATCGTCTCCAGCTCTATCCCTGCCTCCCGTCGAGCACGCTCGACCAGGGTCGCGCCGTTTTTCGCCTCGCGGACGGCGCTGGTCGCGATCGCGCGATAGGCGTCGACCTTCGCTCGATCGATTTCGGCCCTGAATTCCCGTAATGCGTCGCACGCTTGGCCGATCGAGGCCGGCGCGAGGCGTCCGGTCAAGAACACCTCGGCGCCGAGGCGCACCGGGGCGCGGAGCGTGGCGAGGTCCCGCCAGGGCTCTGAGCCCGCTGGGGCTTCCGGCAAAAGGGCGAGCTGAGTCTTTGGCCCGTGCGACGGCGCCGACGCCTCGATGACTCGCAGGCGCATGGCGTTCGAGCCCACGTCTATGGCGGCGAAGCGCGGCATGAGCAGAAGCTAGCGGCAAGCATGCCCCATCGGCTAGCGTTTGGGGTGGTGTCCGGTTCAGCCGCCCCTTTGATCCTCGCTACCGCCCTCCTGGGCGCGTTCGCTACGCCCGGTTGTTCCGGCGAGCCATCGAGGTCAGCGACCATTTTGCGACCGATCGATGAACCGCATGCGGTTGCCGTCATGGCGCGCGTCTTTCGAGAGTTCGGGCTGGACCCGGTGCGCAACCGCATCATCAAGTTCGGTCCGAACCAAGTCGACCTGAGACTCGACGTCGCTGCCAAAGAGCGGCGCTTCGGCGTCGCTTACATCACTTGGCAAGACGCCGACAAGATCGGCAACGATCTGCCAAAGCGTCAGGGTCCGGGTTCCGTCATCGTGGTCCGCGGCAACGGAGATGACGATGACGTGCACGCGGCCGTGCTGTTCGCAGCGGACTACATGCAGGACGATCTCTCGGGCGACGCGCACACCGCTACCAACGTTGCGGCCGAGAAGCGGCTCGAGCTGGCGACACGCGAAGTTCTCCAGCGAGCAGCGCGCGAGGGTTGGCCGTGACGGATACGCCCGAGCGAGCTGACTCTAGGGAGTCTGCCGACGGGGGTTTTCATCCCCCGAAACCCCGCACACTCCTGGGGCTCGGGGGCGTGCTCACCGTTCTCGGACTCCTTGTCGCCGCAACGACGCCCGTGCTCGGCGCCCCAGGCTCGGACCGCACCCCTGGGCAACAGCTCGCCGGGGGGGTCGTCGTCCTCATTGGCTGGGTGTTTCTCGCGTGGGGAATCCACCGCTTCGGGCGTGAGACCTGATCGCCTGGCGACTCTTCAGATTGTCGTCCGTTCCCTCGCTTCGCTCGGGCGTGCAGGGCTAAAGCTCGCTTCGCAGCACGACCACACCCGTGTCCGGCGCGAGTTTCGGCGTGCGTTGTGCGGCGAAGCCGAATGCTCGATCGGCGATGTTGAGTGTGCCCTGACAAGCGCCGTTCGCAGTCTTGGATGGCAGGTCCAGCGTGGCAAGGGCCTTTTCGTCCACTGGTGGTGTGAGGGGTGCTGAATACACCCCCGATTTGTCGAAGACTGCGACGTAGAACACAGGTATCTTACCGGCATTGGCGTTCGTCTTCGCCCGCTCGACCATCCGGTCGTTCAATGATTCCTGAAGATGGCGTGCGAAGTAGCGGTACGTCCAACCAGTGACGAGCAGCGCGCCGACCGAGCCGTCTTCACGCTTGACCGGCAACGCCGCGACCCAATCCTTGTCCGGGCCATTCTTTGCCGACGAGTTCGGAAAGGCGCCGGTCGTCGTTACGTATCCGTCTTTCGAATTTACGAGTGCCGGGAAAACGGCGAAGAGATTCTGTCCCGCCATGACATCCTCTTCAAGGTCATTGCGAATCGCCATTCCGCTTGCGTCAGCCAAGGCGAAGAAGGTGGACTTCGAGACGTTGAGGTCCATCACGTCGCGCCTCACGCGAAGGAGCCCTCTGCGAACGCCTGCGACGTCTTGCTTCGGGTCCGCTCCGTTTGCAACGAGAGGGACAAGCCGTTTCGCTCCTTCCGGCAATCCTCGTTCGATCTCCCCCAAGTCGTTGTCGATGAGCGTCGCCATCTCGGCAACGTCTTGCGCGGCATGCGATGCGCTTTCCTGCGCCTGGTCTTTGCAGTCGCAGAGGAGAATGCACAGGAAGGCGAAAGCAGCGATCGTCGTAGAGTGGATCTCGGCGCGGGGCTGGAGCATTTCGAGCCATGGTACGACGGTTGTGCGCGTCGCGCCGTCCGCCGACCCAATCAACGTTCTCAGGTTATGTTGGACGATGGAGGAGGCTGGAAATTGGCCATGTCTGTCACACGTTGCCGAGACCGAAGCGACGAACACGAAGGCCGACTCCCAGTGCGGATGGGAGGATCGGCGGGCGGTCTCAAGGGCTTCCCTTGCGTACGAACGTACGCCCGTCATCGAGCATCGGGCCGTAGTACGCGCCCTTCCACCTCGCCCGCGCGACGTGCTGCGCCAAAGCGCTCGCCTCGATTCAGCCCCTTCCAATCATGCCGACCGGGGGGAGCACGCTTGGTTCGTATACGTGGACCAGATTGGCGCTTGCCTACGGGAAAGAGGCTGCAAGGAGGCATGGCCTGGCGGACCAGGTGACGCGATCGGCGCATGACCATTCGACACAGGCGCAAGGCAGCCATGCGTTGGCGTATGAGTCGTCAATGAAGTCTCCAAAGGCACGCTCGATGGCGCTGAGAGCGCCAACAGTTTCGCCATACTCGCGATTGGACAGGCCATTGTCCGGCCTATTCGCGCCAATATGTGCTTAGTCGTCGCCCATCATGGCCAATGCGCCGCACTATGGCGCAGACAATACGCCATCCAATCGCGCTAACACGCCTCCGATCGCTGTATATGCGCCTTGTACAGCCGGGAATGCGCCATCGCCGGGCGGAGGGCCTTGCGGCGCAGGCTGCCCTCGGCCAGAGTCGCCGAGACCATGGCCATCATCAAGCCGCAGCGAAGTCTCCCTCACCTGCTGGCCGACGCACGAAACAAGCTCTCGATGAGTCAGCGCGAGTTCGGCCCCGCGCTCGGCGCGTCTCACCGTACCGCAACGCGGTGGGACGCGCGACAAGCTATCCCGGCCGAGTGGGAGCTCCGCAAACTCGCCGAGCTCCTCGTCCCGGTCGATACGGCGCTCGCGGCCGATGCCGCCGCACACATCGGCGAAACACTGGAGAGCCTCGGCCTCGTCTCTCCGCGCCCTCCTCCCGAGGCGGCCCCCCGACCCGAGGCGGCCCCCCGACCGACGCCGCCGGAGGACCTCGTCGACGTCGTCGTGTGCGCAGCGGCGGAGCATTCCGATGTCTCGCCGCGAGCGATGCGTTCGCTGCTACGCGTTGCATTTCGACGCGCGCGCGAAGTAGGCTTGAGCGTCGAGCAAGTCGAGCAGGCGCTTGCGCCGGCGGCGGCCAAGACGATGCTGAAAAAGAAGGCATGAAAGCGGCGGCCTTCGGGTCGGCGCATACAACAATGTGAACACCGTGCGCCGGTGGGTGTTCCACGGACGGGCGAGAGTCCGGCTCGGGCGTCCGCGGTCGCGCGCGGTCGCGACGTTGACCCGCGCCTCGGGATTCGGCAGCTCGGGCGACGCGTAGGAACCCAAACGCCCGTCGGCGTGGTCGTGCTGGCGGCGACGTCTGCGGCCATCGTCCTGCGTGAAGGCTACATCGTCGTGATGAGTCCCTTCACCGCCGGATTGACCTCGATCGTGATGTCTTTGTAGTCGTCATTGCAACCAGGGCTGTGACACTGGAGAGCAATCGGGCCTTTCTTGCCCGCGGCCGGATCCTTGAATTGCAGCACCTGCTTTGCTTTGCATCGCGTGGTGCCCATCGGGGTGCAACATGCCATCAGCGCCGTGCCGGTCGCCGTGTCGGTGACGATCTCGCATTGATTCCACACGTTGACGCGGCCCAGCCCGGCCGATGTCTGCGTGAAATAGGCGGTGCCGGCGCCTGGCTTGCCCGGGCGATAGTCCCAGAAATTCCCGTTCGGTTCGCCGAACTGCAGCCCTCCGATGGCGTCATTCGGCGGTGGCCGCGTGCCCCAAATGAGGACGCTCGCATAGTGGTTGTCCACGCTCGGACCCTGCCTGACCGTGTAAATGAGTCGAAAGTCGCCGTAGTCGGCCTGGCTCACGAGCGTTCCGCGAGCGGTCCCCGCGCTGTGTATCGCCCCCGCCGCGACGCTCCACGTCCCCGGGGCATTGCCCAGTCCCGTTCCCGTCGACGGGAGCCAGCCGCTGAGCGTCGTGCCGTCGAACAGCGACACGGCGGTGCCCGGAGGGCCGCCTCCTTCCATTGCGCCGTCAGGTACGGTGGTGGCGTCGATTGCGGCAGGCGCGTCGGTGGCGGCTGAGTCCGGGCCCCCAGTCCCGGGGTTTCCGCCGCTCGAAGAAGACCCGTTTCCACCGTCGGTCGATGCTGGGGCCGCGCCGGATCCAGAGCTCGAAGACGCCGCGCCCGACGAGCCTGTGCCCGCACCCGGACCTGCGCCGGATCCGGAGCTCGATGACGCGGCGCCCGAGCCCGCGTCGGACGAGCCGCTCGAGCCGGTGGATGATGTAGCTGGCGCGCCGCCGTCACCGACGTCCGCGCCGGTGCCGCTGTTTCCACAGGCAAAGCCTGCGGCGATCGCCGCGGACAATCCGGACGCAACCCAGCCCACGCGGGCGCGACGCCGCCCACTCAAACGATACTCGTTCGCCATTTGTGACAAGTGATTCGACGAGGTGCACTCAATCATCTCAGGCGAAAGGATTGTCCCGACGCGCCCGCCTTTGCCGGAGGAGCCGGTCCCAGTGCGGGATGGATAGAATGTTGGGCGCGAGAGGGATCAAGGTGAAGCACGAAGGCGCGAGAGCCAGCGCGTCGAGCGGGACTCGTGCCCGAGGTCTCGCGCGGAGCGCGAGAGCGAGCGCC
>JALYHX010000279.1 GCA_030776305.1 Myxococcota bacterium | reverse complement strand
CGCGCGGCGCCGCGCTGCTCGCGCTGATGGTCGACGCTCGCAGGGCGCTGACGGCGGTCCACGCGCGCACGGTCACGTATGATCAGCGCGTTCGCTTGGGCGAGGACGTGGTGGTCTTCGTGGGCGGCCCGGGCGATCGTCGGACCCGCGGAGCGCTCGCCGTTCCGCCGAGTGGCCCTGCGTGGACCCTCCTGCCCATCGCCAAGGACGTAGGCAGCTTTGGCCTGGCGATCGTCCGGCTCGACGATCCGCCCCACGTCGACGAGCCGGTGGTCTGGTCCATGTACCCCAACGGGCTGGATCCAGCGCCGATTGCTGCGGTCTCGAGTGGCGGCCGCGCGCCAGCGACCTGGGTCGCGCGCGTCGTCCCTCGAGCGGCCACGCCGGGCTCTCCGCGCGTGCTCGAGCTCGGCCTCGTCGCGTTCGATGGTGTCTTCACGTCACGCGACACGGTCCCGACGACCGGCGATGCGACCGATGTGTCCCTCGCGGTGGACCCATCCGGTGCCTTGTGGCTTGCTTGGGTCGACGGCGGTGGCGGCTGGCTCGAGCGGCTCATGTGCCGTTGACGATGGGACGCGGTCTTGCTCGACTCACTCAATCTCTCATGCCGGCTGACCACGACGATCACACCGCCACGCGCGCTTACTACGACGAATTCGCGTCGCGCTACGAGGCCGAGCGGCGCCCGAACCGCCCCGATGGCTACCACGCGCTGGTCGACGACCTCGAGATCGAGCTCGTCGAACGCTACGGGACCGGCGGGGACGTGCTCGAGTGCGGGTGCGGAACCGGGCTGATTCTGGAACGGATCGCCGCGTTTTCACGGACCGCCAAGGCATTCGATCTGTCGCCGGCGATGCTCGACCGCGCCCGGGCTCGCGGGCTCGACGTGCGAGAGGCGAGCGTGACGGCGATCCCGTTCGCGCCGGAGACCTTCGACGTCGCGTGTTCATTCAAAGTGCTCGCGCACGTGCCTCGGATCGGGTTGGCCCTGGCCGAGATGGCGCGCGTGACGCGCCCTGGCGGCGTGGTCATCGCGGAGTTCTACAACCCGTTGAGCGTGCGCGGATTGGCGAAATGGCTCACGCCCGCGCGAGCGATCTCGGACCGAACGCGCGAGGACGCCGTGTACACCCGCTTCGATGCGCCCTGGATCATTCCACGCGTCCTGCCACCCAGCCTCCGGATCGAAGCGGTGCGTGGCGTGCGTATCGTGACCCCGACGGCGAGCGCGATGCGAGTTCCCTTCGTGAGCGACCTCCTTCGCAAGATCGAATGGGGTCTGGCCGACACGGCGGCGGCTTTTTTCGCGGGCTTTTACGTGGTCGTACTGCGCAAGACATCTGGTTGAAAAAGGCCGCCCGCGTAGACACCGGCCGGGCGTTCAAAGGTCACGCTCAAGTCGCGCTGAGCGCTTGAATGAGCTGCTTTGCGACGCCCGGCGCGTCGCCATCGTCGTGTTTCAAGTAGACGAAAGCCTCGGTCCAAGGTTGCTCTCGGATTTTCCGCGCCCACTCGGCGACGAGCGGGTCCGGGTATGCGTCGCGGCGCAACCGCACGTATCCCCAGTCTGCCGTCGGCACCATCGGCGAGGCAAGCGACTCACCTTCGGCGACACACAGGGCCGCCCCATATGCGCGAAGCTCCGCGAAGACTTCGTCGTCGAACCAGGACTCGTGACGAAACTCGAAGGCCATTCGCGGATGCGCGGCGATCGCCACCGTGGACTCGAGAAATGCGACGAGCCGCGGCAAATCTTTGCGCAGGAACGGCGGGAGCTGAAACAAGACCGGCCCCAGGCGAGACCCTAGCTCGCTCGCGACACGCGCAAATATCGCCGTGGACTCGCCCGCGTCCTTCAATTTTGCGATATGGGTGATCCGCTGCGGCGCCTTGAGTGCGAACACGAACGTGTCGGGTACCTCGGATGCCCAGCCGCTGACGAGCTTCGCGGTCGGCATCCGATAAAAGGTGTTGTTGATCTCGACCGTGGGCAATCGCTCCGCGTAAAAGCGCAGGAACCCTCGCGAGGGTAAGTCCTCGGGATAAAATGTCGGCTTCCACTCCTTGTACGAGTAGCCGCTCGTGCCGACGAGGACGCGCATGGGAGGTGCAGCGTACACGAAGCCCCGAAGATCTCGGCATCGACGCCGCCTCTAACCTGGAGCACCGGCCTCGCGAGCCAGTCGACCACCCATGCATGGGCAGTGCGCCGGCCAGGCGAGCCAGTCGACCACCCGTGCGTGGGGAATGCACTGGCGACGCAAGCCAGTCGACCACCCAGGCCTGGGTAGCGCAGTGGCCACGCAAGCCGGTCAACTACCGAGGCACGGTAGAGCGTTGGCCACGCAAGCCAGTCGACCAGCCATGCATGGGTAGTGCGTTGGCCACGCGAGCCAGCCGACCAGCCATGCATGGGTAGTGCGTTGGCCAGTCGAGCCGGTCGACTACCGAGGCGTGGGTTGTGCGTTGGCCACGTGAGCCGGTCGATTCCCGAAGCATGGGTAGCGCAGTGGCCACGCGAGCCGGTCGATTCCCGAGGCATGGGTGGCGCAGTGGCCACGCGAGCCGGTCGACTCCCGAAACATGGGTAGTGCATCGGCCACGCGAGCCGGTCGGCCCCCGGAAGTGGCCGGCGTTGATCCGGCAGTGTCAGAACCTTGTGTTGTTTGACGAGGTGCGCGACCCGGAGCGCAAAAGCATCACGGTTCTGTTTGGCCGGAGCCTCAGCGGATGTAAGGTGGCGGCGCCTGGAGGGGCGCCGTTGCGCAAGATCATTCTCGGGGAGAACCTCGAAACCATCGCAACACTGCCCGACGCCTTCGCATCCGTCATCTACATCGATCCGCCGTTCAACACCGGGAAGGTGCAGAAGCGCGAACGAATCAAGGCGACAGCGACGGATGGCCCCGGCGATCGGGGTGGCTTCGGCGGTCGTCGATACGACGTCGAAAAGGTCGATAGCACCACGTACGATGACTCGTTCGAAGACTTCGAAAATTTCTTGATGCCTCGCATCGAGGCCGCTCTTCGGTGCCTTACGAGGACCGGCTCCCTGTTCGTGCACCTCGACTTCCGCGAGGTCCACTACATCAAGGTTGCTCTCGACCGCCTCCTTGGGCGAGCCCGCTTCGTCAACGAGATCATCTGGGCATACGACTACGGCGGACGCCCGAAGAACCGCTGGCCGGCCAAACACGATAGCATCCTCTGGTATGCCCTCGATCCGAGCGACTATACGTTCGACTTCGGCGCGATCGATCGCATCCCCTACATGGCGCCGGGGCTCGTTGGAAAGGAGAAGGCCGAGATCGGCAAGACGCCAACCGACGTGTGGTGGCATACGATCGTCCCGACCAACGGTCGCGAGAAGACGGGATACCCAACGCAAAAGCCGTTCGGTATCCTGAATCGCCTCGTCAAGGTCCACTCCTGCAAGGGAGATGTCGTCCTCGACTTCTTTGCAGGCAGCGGCACCGCGGGTGAGGCCGCTGCCCAGAACGAACGTGGCTTCGTCATGATCGACAACAACCCAGATGCCTTCGGCATCATGGCGAAGCGGTTGGCCCCGTATCAGCCAGAGCTCGTTGGGCTCTCGAGCACGACGAACGCCGGCGACAAGCCCGTCTACGAGAAGCCCATCCAAGCGACGCCGTTCTAGCCCCAATCCCACAACAAGCCGACGGCATAAGAGCGACATAGCGTTCGAAATACGGCCGTGTTGCCAAGTGGGGTCCTTCGCTTCGCTCAGGATGACAGCAATTCCTATCAGCCCTGAGGTTGACCTCTGGTATGCGCTCGACCCGAGCGACCATACGTACCCACCACGACGACTGCCGATCACGATCAAAACGCCCGTGCGAGCCGGGTCACCGCCTCGCGCACTTCGTCTTCATCGAGCGGCGCGAAGCCGATGCGCGCAAAGGGGATGGGCCGCCCGTCGAACGTGAGGCGCTCTCCTGCGACGAAGGCGACCCCGTGCTCCAGCGCTCGCTTCTCCCATACAACAATCTTCGATGGTGCCAGACGAACGCGCACCCAGAGCGCCATGCCTCCGGGCGGCGGCTTCACCTCGACGCGATCGCCGAACGTGCTCTGGAGCAGATCCACGAGGCGGTCGCGTCGCGTCAGATATACGCGCCGCATCCGCCGCACGTGACGCAACAGGGTTCCATCCTCGATGAGCTCGGCCGCGGCTCGCTCGCCCGCGTGGTCTCCTTGGCGATCGATCACGAACCGCTCTCGCGCAAGCCGCTCAATCACGGGCGTCGAGGCGACGACATATCCAAGGCGCAGGCCCGGGGCGAGCACTTTGGACAGGCTGCCGACGTAGACCACGCTCCCGTGAATGTCCGCGCTTGCCAGCGGAAGCACGGGACGACCTTCGTAATGGAGCTCGTGGTCGTAGTCGTCTTCGATGATTGCAAAGCGCTCTCGCCGGGCAAGGTCGAGAAGCGCCGAGCGTCGACCGGGGGCGAGGGTCACGGTCGTCGGATACTGGTGATGCGGCGTCACATAGACGGCGTGGATTCGGTGGCTGCGAATGATAGACGCCAGCGCGTCGACATCGAGGCCGCGCGCGTCGACCGGTACCGGCACCAAGCGTGCGCCCACGCTTGCGAACGCGGCCCAAGCCGAAGGGTAACCGATGGCTTCGACGGCAATCGCCCCCCCACGCGGTACGAGCGCGCGAGCGACGAGCGCCAGAGCCATCTGGCTACCGCGAACGACCAACACGTCTTCGGGACGAGCGGGCACACCGCGTGTCTCGCGGACCAAGTCGGCCACCGCGGCGCGCAGCCGCGCATCGCCCCGAGCATCGCCATAGCCCAGTGCGTCGCGTGCGCCTCGCGCAGTCAACACCCTGCGCAGAGCCCGGGCGAAGAGGTCCACCGGCAAGAGCCGCGTGTCGGGCACGCCTCCCGCCATCACCAGCGTTCCATGGGGATACGGTGCGGCGAGGGCGGGCGGGCCGCACGCGGTCATCGCGAAATGAGGAGGGCGAACGACGAACTCCGGGCGCAATGCTCGAGTCGAAGCTCTGAAGCGTGGCTCGGGTATCGAGTCAGCTACATAGGTCCCGCCGCCGGGACGCGCGATCGCCCAGCCTTCGGCCACGAGCTCGCTGTACGCGGAGACCACCGTGTTGCGGTTGATGCCCAGCGACTCTGCGAGCAATCGCGTTCCGGGGAGCGCGTCACCGGAGCGCAGCCGACCGCGTCGAATGTCGTCGGCGACCTGGCGGGCGATCCGCAAGAAAATGGGCCCGGACCCCTCTTCAAGGGTCAAGACGGCGCGCGCGCGGGTTCCCAACTGGACCAGCAATGTTATCCAAACTGGCTCTTGCTGCTAGTCCGACGCGGGGCCATCTAGGAAGCATGACCGCGTACTCACCAACCACCCGCACCACACTCCACCGTCGACCGGCCCGAGGCACATACGACCGAGTGACAGTACACGCCATCCTCGACGAGGCGCTCGTCTGCCAGATCGGATTCGTGATCGATGACCAGCCGTTCGTTCTGCCCACGACGTTTGTGCGCGACTGCGAACGCCTCTTCGTTCACGGGGCAGGCGCGAACCGCATGCTGAGCGCCCTCGCGAACGGTGTACCGGCTTGCCTCGTCGTCACCATCCTCGACGGACTGGTCCTCGCGCGCTCGGCGTTTCACCACTCGATGAACTACCGCTCGGTGCTGGTCCTGGGAACGGCGCGTGAGGTGACCGATCGGGACGAGAAGTTGCGAGCGATGGCGCTACTCGTCGACAAGGTGAGCCCGGGGCGATCGACGCAAGTGCGCGCGCCGAGCGACAAAGAGATCGGCGCGACTGCAGTCCTATCCCTTCCGCTCGAAGAGGTCTCCGCAAAGATCCGGCTGGGGCCGCCCATCGACGACGAGGAGGACGCGGACTTGGCGGTTTGGGCGGGCGTGGTGCCGCTCGCCCTCGAGGCGGGAGCGCTGCAGCCGGATTGTCCTCGCGCCGAGCGGTTGGAGCCTCCGGCGATGCCGTGGACGTGAGTGCAAAGCAGCAGAAGCAGCCGGCAAGTCGTATCCGTTGGGCGCTGGATTGGCCGCCGACTCCTCTCGGTCAGTCGAACGAGAAATTTCCATACCGGCGCTTCGACGAAGTCATGCGCTACAATTCTAGGAATTGGACTCACCATCTCTCGCAACGTCGGTGGGCGCCGGTTTCGTAGCCGCCGCCAGCTTGGGATTGAAAGAAGATTGATCATGACCAGGTCCGTCGTTTGGGCTCAGATCGGCATGGTCGTCGGTGTATGGGTGGCTGGTTGCGGAAGCAGTGGTACGACTCCGCAGGACAGTGGCACCAGTGCTCCAGACGGCGATGTGTCGGGGAGCTCGAGCGGCAGCGCTTCTTCCGGCTCCGGCGGTAGCAGTGGGAATGTGAGTGCCTCCGGCGGGTCGGGCGGAGGCTCTGCCGGGTCGAGCGGGGGCTCCGGAAGCTCTGGGAGCTCGGGGGGATCCGGAAGCTCGAGTGGGTCGGCGAGTTCGAGCAGCGGGACGGCCAGCTCGAATGGCTCGAGCGGCTCTGGAAGTTCGAGCGGCAGCAGCTCGGGAAGCTCGGGCTCGACCACGTGCGGTTCCTCTGATGGGGGCGCAGGCGTTCTTCCGTGGCCGGCCGCCAACAAGATTCTATGTGAGATCGTCGTGCCGATATTTCCCAGCAAGAACTGTACGGTGACCGACGCCGTCTACGGAGGAAAGGCAGACGGTGTCACCGACAACACCGATGCCTTCAAGAAGGCGATTGCGGATTGCTCGCAGGCAAGCGGCGGTCACGTCGTCGTACCTCCGGGAACCTACGTCACGGGCGCCATCGAGCTCCTGGACAACGTCGATTTGCATTTTCAGATGGGCGCGACGCTCAAGTTCAGCGGCGACGTCACCAAATATCCGCTGGTGCTGACGCGGTACGAGGGCATCGAGCTCATGAATCATTCGCCCATGATCTACGCGTACAACCGGACGAACATCGGTATTACGGGTCCGGGTGTCCTCGACGCATCGGGCACGGCGAGCTGGAATACAGGGGCAAACCGGGTGCCTCTCGAAGCCTATGCAAACAGCAATACACCGGTGATGCAGCGCGCGGCGAACGGATGTTGTCGGAGCACGTTCGTCGAACCGTACGCGTGCACGAACGTTCTCATTACGGGCATCACGCTCCAGGGAGCACAGTTCTGGCAGTTCCATCCGACGCTCTCGAAGAACGTAACCGTGGACGGCGTCACCGTCACCAATTCGGGCAAATCGAACAACGACGGATTCGACCCCGAGTCGAGCGACCACGTCCTGCTGACGAACACCACGATTCAGTCGAACGACGACGCCATGGCGATCAAGTCGGGTCGCGATGCCGACGGGCGCCGCATCAATATGCCCACGTCCAATTTCATCTTCATGCACTCGAGCTTTGCCAGCACTGTGGGATTGATGACGCTTGGGAGCGAGCTCACGGGTGGAATTCACGACGTGTACGGCTACGACCTGAAGACGATTGGGCCGGGCGTCCACTATGTCTTCCAGATCAAAGGCAACACGCTCCGCGGTGGAACGGCCACCGATGTCCACCTGGATACGATTTCCGCGACGAATGGGGTGAGTGGCGGCGTCATCAATTCGGACATGCACTACAAGGGTCAGACCGGCCCTTACCATCCGATGTATGACAAGTTCAGCATCTCCAACGCGAAAATCAGCGGCGCTCCGTTCGTTCTCAACTTGGCCGGGGTTTCGGCCGCAGACCCGCTCGGATCAGTCGTGATGGAGAACAGCACGTACACCAATATCGGCAACCCCACGAACTCTGCCCAGTACGTCACGGTGACTTGGACCAACGTGACGATCAACGGCGCGCCGGCGCATTAGAAAAAGCAACAACACGACGGGTCCCAGGGCGGACGCCCGAAACCCATTGCCCGGTTCGGCCCCCGCGGCGCACTTGCACCCCGAGCCTCCCGCCTTCTGGCTCTTCGAGCCCGGCTGGGCGACGGTTGCGTCCATCGCGCCGGAATCGAGCAC
>JALYHX010000278.1 GCA_030776305.1 Myxococcota bacterium | reverse complement strand
ATTTCGCTCCTTGCGCAGGAAGCGCGGCCCCCCCCGGGATTCTACCATCCGAGCCAATCGACCGCGGCCTCGACCCCGAGCTGGGCGCAGTAATCAGCCACGAGAACCACGGCGAGCGCCAGGAGCCCCATGTCGACGCCTGCGTAGCCGCGGCGTGTCCTGGCAAAGTGCAGCAAGACGCAAAGGGGATGCACGCCCAAATTCCAGAGTCCGAAGATCGTGGCATCACGAGATTGCGGCGGCCAAGCGCGCGCGAGCTGATCGCCGCGCAGCCGGCGCTCATCCCGAACGATGATCCATGCGACGGCGGGTAGCGTCACGACCCACGACACGACGATCTGCGCGAGCTCGAGGTTTCCCTGCGTCACCGCCTCGAACCTGTGATTCCGATGAAGACGTGCATGACCATCCTGACACTGCGCGCCGGATCTCCGGGAGCCTGTCCCGAGAGCATCATCGTCGTGGTCCCGTCGAACGCGGTCTGAGGGACCAGGCGGGAGAGATCGAAACGCACTTTGGCTTGCCCGGACGCGAGCATCGACTCCATCCGCGCGCGGGATCCCGGTGCCATCCCTGGCGCACGCAGCGCCTGCGGCGGTGCGGTCTGCGCGAGCGCGTCGTCGAGCGTGCCCTTTCCCTGCTCCCCCTGCAAATCGACGAGGCGGAACGTCTCGGTCTGCGTGATCCGCGCGTCTCTCTCATCGAGTTGCGACAACTTGCGCCAACGCGCACCAGCGCCCACTTCTTCATCAGGAAATGGCGCCGCAACGTCACGCAGCGTCTGGCGGACTTGCTCGGCCATCTGGCCGGTTCCAGCCGCCTCCCCGGCCGTGCCGGGGTCCACGGCGACCTCTTTCGCCAAGCCCCGGCCAGTGACGAGCGCGGTTCCGGAGAGGTGGGCGATCTCCGCCACCTCCACGCGCATTCCCTCGGCCACCTGCGACGGCGTCTCTCCTCCGGCATCGGCGCTCGCGGAAGTGACGTGCCATGAATAACGCAGGTCGCCGTCCGAGGTGACGCTCTGCGGGTCGATCGCAATCGTGACGTGCACGGAGGGAAGCGCGACTTCCGCTTCCTTCGCTCCCCCTGACTCCGTCGTGGCGGCGGTGCGGAGGTCCATCGTCAGCTGTTCTTTCTGATCGATGCGCCAAGCGTACCGGAGCTTGCGCCGCGGCGGCTGGCCTGCGTCGAGGAGCTTCATCGTCGCGCCGCCAATCGAGCGGGTGCCTGAGATAATGGCCGCGCTCGGCGCGCTTGCGGCGCTTGCCTCTGGTCTCTGCGTGTTCGCGCTGGGCATCGCGAGCGCATCCGCCGCCGAAGACGCTGGCGGAACGGTGTTGCCGGTCACGGGGGCCCCGCCTTGGGGAGCCGCCTTGCACTCCAGTGAGACCAGTGACAGGACCGCCGCTACGCCTCGAGCCCTTCGGTGGACGCGCTCGCCGCGAGTCATCGTGGAGACCCCCCAGGCTTTCCCCGGGAGGCCGCGTCTGTATCCGCACGCAACCGCGTAAGCTGCGTGTAAAGAACGAGGGTGGCGCCAGCAAGGAGCGCGACGACGGCCACGAGCGCTACGAGAGCTGCCTGAAGTTTTTGCATCGACCCACGCGCAACGGCGATGGGACCGACGTGCCGCAGCTCACTGCCGCTTGCCATGGGAGGCGCCGGACGCGAGACCATGACGACCGCCACGTCGATGGGCAGAAGCCCCGCGACACCGCCGGCCACGAGGCGTTGCACCGCGTCTGCGCTGATCGGCGGTGTCGATCCTCGGTGCTCCAGAAGTACGCTCGCGCTGGCGTGAGGCACCGCGACGTCTCGCAGGGGGCTCGCCGCCGGTACGTTGAGGTGCACCCGTGCCGTCAACACACCATCCACCCCCTCGAGCGACCGCTCGAGATCGCCGGCCATTCCGGCGATGAGCTGCGCATGCTCGGCGGCCTCGCTCGGAACGAGCGACCCTTTGCCCACCGCGTCGAGAACACCCAGACGAGACCCACGCGGCAGCTCCTCGTCGCGCAGCACCGACAGGGCCTGGCCGACGTCGTCGCGCGCCACGTCCACACGCCATTTGCCCTCGGCTCCGGGGTCGGGCTCTTTGGTCGCCTCGACGCGCGCGTGTTCGAGCGCGACGACGATGCGGTTCGCCTCCGAGTCGTCGAGCCCCCCCGCGATGGGAGCCGAGCACGCCTGGAGCAAAAGCGCGCACGGCAAGTAGAGCCGCGCGAGCACGGCCGACGCTCGCTGATGCATGGGGGATGCGGTCGTATCGCCGAAACGTCACGTGCTCAAGGGTTGCGCCTGGTGGGGTGCTCGCGAAACGGTTGCGAAACCTGAAATACGGTGCTACGGACCATGAGAAGAAGGCTCGCGCGCTTGCGGCGTCCGTATTGCGCCGTGCCGAGCCTCGAGTCGCGGAGGGTCCGAGATTGATTTCGGTCACGGCCGCGCAAGCGACCGAGGCAGGCTCTCCGCCGTCAATTCTCGCCTCGAGAGCCACGGCCGAACCACTGAGACCCAGCTAAACGAGCACGGAAAGGGCACGCCCCGAGCGTGCATCACCTCTTGGCCTCCCCGTTCACCGAAGCACTTTCGACACTCAACGACCGCGCTCTGCGCCGCCTGCTCGGCGCGCGAGCCTACCTTCGTGGCTATGACTACGTGAGGCGGCGGGCCGTCGACGACATCGTCGTCGAAGACGCGGGCGCGCGTGGCCACGTGCGCGGCAACGACGCCGAACCGTACAAGGTAACGCTGCAGCTTACGCCGTCGGGCTTCTCATCGAGCTGCACCTGTCCCGCGTTCGCATCCAGCAATGGAGGACATTGCAAACACGTGGCCGCACTCCTCATCGCACTGCGCGATCAGGCGCGAGGCGCGCAACAGCGCCACGGGCAACCGTCGTCCAACGGGGTGCATTACACCGTGCATGGCGGAACAGTGCACGTCGCCGGGGTCGAGGGGGAGGGGAGGCGCAGCAAGCGTGCCCGCGCGCGGGCCATGAAAGCCGCGCAACACCAGGTGCTCACCGCGCGAGGGTTCGTCCCGAGCGGTTCGGGGGTCGACGCGTGGTTGCCGGAGCCTATGCCGCCCGCTCCGAAGCAAATCGAGTACCGCCTTCAGGTCAAACAGGTGGGCATCGGGAGCGCGGGAAACGGAGGCGCGCTCACGATTACGCTACTCGACCCCGATGCGAGGGTCCCGCTTCTGCCGAGTACGCTCCTCGTCGGGCAGGATCAACACCCGACGGCCGATCGAGAGGCCATCCGGTTGCTTGCCCGATTCGAGAATCAGGGCCCGCGTCGTGTCGGTATCGACGTACGCGGCGAGGATGCGAGCGATCTGCTGCCGCTTCTCAAGGGCCGACGCGTCATCGTCGAGCCTCAAATGATGGAGCTGCGCTTCGGCGAAGAGCCGTTGCGTCCGCGATTCGATCTCGAGCTCTCTCCCGATGGCGCGCAGATCCTCGTCCGCACGTCATTTCAGCGGCAAGGCGACCCGCGCAGATTCACGATGACGACCGGCGCCTGGTTCGAAGGTAGCCCGGGCTGGTACGTCGACGCCCAGGAGGGCTGGGCACGGCCGATCGATCGGCGGGCTTCGCCAGCGGCGGTGCGCCGCCTCTTGCGGATGCCGATGATCACCGAGCCGGTCGAGAAGCTGCCGGACCTCGTCATGCAGGGCCTCCCCAGGGTCGCTCTCGAGGTGGGCGCGGAGCTTCCGGAGCTGTCGCAGGTCGCGGATGTCGTCGATCACGTCCCGACCTTCCGGGTGGCCGCCGGTGGAGCGCTCACCGAGGCACAGGTCAGCCTTCGTGCTGCGTACGAAGACGTCGAGGTCGACGTCCGCGCCGACGGGATGACCGTCCCGGTCATCGTCAAGTCTCCGGAGCCGGGGAGTGGCAGGCGCGCGAAGTGCATTCGCTGCGACATCGTGGCTCAGCAAGCGGCTGCAGCGAAGCTTCGTGACCTGGGCCTCGTTCCCGCCGAGGACGGGAACAAGTTCACCGCGTACGGTGACAATGCCATCCGGTTTTGGACCGAGGGCATCGGGACGCTCCCGGACGACTGGGACCTCTACGTGCCAGACGACCTCGTCGACGTACAAGTCAGAAACGAGGCACTGACCGCGAACGCGCGGGTGTCGAGCGGCGTCGACTGGCTATCGGTGCGGCTGAACTTCGAAAGCGACGGGGTTGCCGTCACCCAGGACGAACTCGCGCGATGCCTCGCGGAGGGACGCCGCTACGTTCGCCTTGCAGATGGCACGTTCGCGCGCCTCGATCCACAGAAAGTTCGGGAAGTTCTGCAGCGCCAGGCGGAGATTTTGGCCACCGGAGGCGGCAACGGAGGACGACTCCCGCTCTCGCAGGCCGGGCGCGTCGAGGACCTGCTCGCGCAGGTCGGACGTTCGAATGTCTCGGCCGATGCGCGGGAACTATTTCACAAGCTCAAGGACATCGACGAGATCAAGGGGACGCGCAAACCGCGCAACCTCCGGGCACAGCTGCGCCCTTACCAGGAGCAGGGCTTTCAGTGGCTATGGTTCTTGCACGAAATCGGCAGCGGTGGCGTTCTCGCCGACGACATGGGTCTCGGCAAGACCGTACAAGCGCTCGCGCTGCTGCTGGCCGTCAAGAACGAGGACGCCAAGATCGAAGGCAAGCGCAAGCCGTTCAAGGTGCTCATCGTAGCGCCCACCAGCGTCGTCACGAACTGGTTGCGCGAGATGGACAAATTCGCCCCGTCGTTGCGACACGCGCTGTGGCACGGCGCCGAGCGCAAAGAGCGGCAGGACGAGCTCGAGGACGCCGATGTCGTCGTCACGAGCTATGCGCTGCTGCGTCGCGACGAGGAGATGCTCAAGGAGATCGACTGGCGCTACGTCATCCTCGACGAGGCCCAGCAGATCAAGAACCCGATGAGCGCTACGGCCCGCGCCGCAAAGCGCCTTCGTTCGGACCGGCGGCTCGCTCTCTCCGGCACGCCGATCGAGAATCGTCTCAGCGAAATATGGTCCATCTTCGACTTCGTGTCGCGGGGGTTGCTCGGGCCCCTGGACAAGTTCGAAGAGCGCTACTCGCGGCCCATCGACGCCGGCGACAGGGCGGCCGCTCAGCGACTGCGTGCAACGATTCACCCATTCATCCTTCGGCGCACCAAAGCCGAGGTGGCCCGCGACCTGCCGGAGAAGATCGAGACCGATCAGTTCTGCGAGCTCACGGGCGAACAAGCGGCGCTCTACGCGGCAGTTTTGAAGGAAGTGCGCGCGCAGGTGATGGGCGAGGTCGAGCGGCAGGGCCTCGCTCGGAGTCATATCCAAATTCTCGTTGGACTCACGCGACTCCGTCAGGCGGCGTGCGACCCCCGGTTGCTCGGGCTGCCTCGGGAGTTCGGCGATGAGGACTCCGGCAAGCTCGTGGCGTTGCGCGATCTCGTGCAGACATCCATCGCGGGTGGCCACAAGGTTCTCGTCTTCAGCCAATTCGTCAGCATGCTTCAGCTCATCAAGCGAGCGATGGACGAGGATGGCGTCAAGTACGAGTACTTGGACGGATCGACCAAGGACCGCGCCGAGCGGGTGGACCATTTTCAAAGAGACGACGGCCCGCCCGTGTTTCTCATCTCACTGAAGGCCGGTGGCAGTGGCTTGAATTTGACGGCAGCCGACACGGTCATCCACTTCGATCCGTGGTGGAACCCCGCGGTGGAGGACCAGGCCACCGATCGCGCGCACCGGATCGGTCAGACGAAAGTGGTGACGACGTACCGCTTGATCGCAAAGGGAACGATCGAAGAGAAGATCCTCGAGCTTGCGGAGAAGAAGCGCGAGCTGGTCGGCGCCGTGCTCACCGAGGACATCGGCGGCGCGAAGAAGCTCACGAAGGGCGATCTCGAGGATTTGTTCAAGTTCGACAATTGAGGGCACTCTCGGTCGACCGCCATGCGCGGTGTGGATTTTCGGGTGCCCCCCGCCGAGGCAGACCTAGCCACGGGCGAGCCCTGCGTATACCTGGGCGTAATTCGCGCGCATGGCCTCGACGGAGAAGCACTCGACGACGCGCCGTCGGGCGGTCTCTCCGAGCGCGCGCATCCGATCGGGCGACCGCGCGGCGTAACGCATCCGCACGGCAAGAGCGTCGACGTCACCAGGGCGCGAGAGCAGTCCGGTGTGCTCGTCCCTCACGATCTCCGGGACGCCGCCGACCGAGAACCCGACGACTGGCCGCTCCATCGCCATCGCCTCCAGAAGCGCAATGCCGAGCCCTTCGGAGCGCGAGGTGCAGAGCGCCGCGTCAGAAGCCGCAACCAAGGCGCGCGTGTCGTCCACATGGCCGAGGAAGCGCACGCGGTCCGAGACCCCTCGCGATCTTGTCAGGACCTGGAGTGGGCCACGCTGCTTGCCGTCGCCGACGACATCGAGGCGTGCCCCGGGCACCCGTGCGAGCGCGTCGATGGCCAGATCCACCCCTTTGCGCGGTTCGAGCCGCCCGACGAGCACGAACGTATATTGCGGAGCCCGTGGCGTCTGACGGGGAGCGAACCGTGTGGTGTCGACTCCGTTCGGCACGACTCGCATCTTGTCGGCCGCCCATGGTGCGCGGGCGGTGGCCGCGCTGCGCACGTGGTCGCTGATCGCGACGCTCGCGTCGGTGCGTCGCAGCGACCAGCGGGAGAATGGCCAGCAGGTCGGATCGTCGAACGCACGCGTCGAGTGCTCGGTGCGCAGCACACGTGCACCCGCTTGGATGGCCCCGCGCGTACCGACCACTTGCGAGCCGAGGGTGTGGAGGTGCGCGACGTCCGCGCCCTCCTCGCGCAGTACCGACGCAATCCACGCAGCGTCGGCGGGACCAAACGTCTGCCACAAGAAGGGAAGGGGCCCCTCGCGAACTCGGCCGCGGTCGTGCACGCGTAGCCCAGCCTCCTCGAAGAGCGTTGCGAGGGCACGGTTCGGCGTGAGCAGTGCGACAGCATGGTCGGCGCCTGTCGCGGCCGGCCGGGAGGCAAGATTGGTGAGCATTCGCTCGGCTCCGCCGACTTCACCGGCGACGACCACGTGGACCACCCGGGCCCGCCTCAAGGCAGGATCTCTGCGGTAGGGGAAGCAGTGGATGTCGTCGCCAGCCTCGACTCCAGGCGCACCGCGAAGACGACCGCCACGACCGCGTACGTGCACGACGTCGATAGCGCCAGTCCCTCCAAACCGAGGACCGACAGGAATACGACATTCAGCCCGGCGTTGACCCCCGCGTTGAGAACGCCCATCGAGAGCATGATTCGGCTATTTTGCGCAGCGACGTGTGCGCGCGCGAGCACGAGCAGCGCGCCGAACGGAGCAACCCCCAAAAGGTGGTAAGGGAGGATGCGCGCCATGCGGTCGATTCCAGCCGCGTCCATCGCGCCGTGCGCGAAGATAACGCGCAGGAGCGGCAAACGAACCGCCCAGATGAACCCGCTCGCTGCGACGAGGATGACGGTAACGCTCGTCAGCGCCCGGCGCACGGTGGAGCGCAGCTTTGCGATGTGCCCCGCGGCGAAATCGTCAGACAGATGTGACAAGAGGATCGGCAGCAGCGCCGCCTGGAGCAGTGACGTCGGCACCATCGCGACGTCCCCCGAAAGCTTCAGCATCGTGCCTGCCCCGGCGACGCCCGCGAGTGCCGCCATCAGCTGATCCACGACAGGATTCAGGCGCGTCACCGCGCCCCCAGCGACCTCGGAAGCGACGAGGCGCGCAATGCGATGCACGGGCTGCGGCCGTGCAAACGTCGGGACAATCGCGATACCGCGCGACCGCGCCGACGCCGCGAGCACCCCCACCGAGACGAGCTCTCCGGCGAGGGATCCACACGGAATCGCAACGACCGACAGCAGCTGGCGCAACGTAGCGATGACTGCGAGCGTCGTCAGTGCGCCGAGCGCGCTAGCGACGGGGAGCGGACCATAGAGGTGCTCCGCGTTGAGGATCGATGCAAAGAACGTCTTGACGCTCAACGCGACGAGGTAGACCGCGAAGGGGACGGTCATCCACAG